>NZ_LFCV01000177.1 GCF_001037465.1 Xenorhabdus khoisanae | reverse complement strand
TCCAGAAAAAAATACCCTGTTAGAGTATCGTTCACAAGGTAGGGGGCGACCATCTCATTATGATTATTATTCGCTTTCTTTGCTCAATCCAAAATGCCGATAAGCATGATTGGTCGCAATTCTTCCGCGTGGTGTTCGTTGAATAAATCCTTGTTGGATCAGAAAAGGTTCCAGTACGTCTTCTATCGTTTCTCGTTCTTCACCAATTGCTGCCGCTAAGTTATCCACCCCTACCGGGCCACCCATAAATTTATCAATAATGGCAACCAGTAATTTGCGATCAAGATAATCAAACCCGGCTGAATCCACACTCAGCATATCAAGGGCTTTAGCGGCAATGTCTCCATTCACTGAACCATCGCCTTTTACCTGAGCAAAATCACGCACACGGCGCAGCAAGCGGTTTGTAATGCGGGGAGTACCACGGGAACGCATCGCGATTTGTCTGGCCCCATCATCCGAGATACCTAACCCCATATAGCGGGCGCTGCGGGAAACGATGCTCTGCAAATCATCGACGTTATAAAATTCAAGGCGTTGCACAATCCCAAATCGATCACGCAATGGTGAGGTCAGAGAACCCGCGCGGGTGGTAGCACCAATCAGTGTAAAGGGGGGAAGATCAATCTTGATTGAGCGAGCGGCAGGCCCTTCGCCAATCATGATATCCAGTTGATAATCTTCCATTGCAGGATAGAGAATTTCTTCTACAACGGGTGATAAACGGTGAATTTCATCAATGAACAACACATCATGAGGTTCGAGGTTAGTCAGCATGGCGGCAAGATCGCCTGCCTTTTCCAGCACTGGCCCCGATGTTGTGCGAAGATTAACCCCCATTTCATTAGCAACAATATTTGCCAACGTGGTTTTACCCAATCCGGGAGGGCCAAAAATCAGCAGGTGATCCAGTGCATCACCACGTTGCCGAGCAGCCTGAATAAAAATTTCCATCTGTTCACAAACATGAGGTTGCCCGACATATTCAGACAAAAACTTGGGGCGAATGGCGCGGTCAATGGCTTCATCATCTTGCAGAACTTCTGCCGAAACCAGGCGATCAGCTTCAATCATCACTTAACTCCTGAAATTACAGAGCCGCACGAAGCGCTTCTCGAATAAGGGTTTCACAATCTGCACCCGGTTTAGCGACTTTGCTTACCATTCGGCTGGCTTCCTGTGGTTTATATCCCAGAGAAACCAGTGCGGCTACGGCTTCTGCTTCAATATCAGCATCGGAATTCGCCTGTTTGGCAGCAGCAGGCAAACTAATGTCACTACTCTGATTAAACAGATCACCATTCAGCCCTTTAAAGCGATCTTTCATTTCGACTACCAGCCTTTCAGCGGTTTTTTTGCCGACTCCCGGTAGTTTGACCAATGAAGCAATAGATTCCTGTTCAATAGCAGTAACAAATTGCTGGGCGGACATGCCAGAAAGGATCGCCAGAGCCAGTTTAGGCCCGACACCATTCACTTTCACCAACTCACGGAACAACGCACGTTCTTGTTTATCATTAAACCCATATAATAGCTGGGCATCTTCACGCACAATAAATTGTGTAAATAAAATGGCTTCTTGGCCAATTTCAGGAAGTTCATAAAAACAGGTCATTGGCATATGAACTTCATAACCGACACCATTGTTAGTTTCCAATAAAACCAACGGTGGCTGTTTTTCCAACACGGTTCCTCTCAAACGCCCTATCACTGTTTACCCCCTGAAAATGAAAATAAATTGTTCCGCTAGCTTATAGCACAAAAAAAGCTGGACGTATATCCAGCACAAACTATTTCAGACGCCCTCGCGTTAAATTTAACCGCGCATCACCGACCCGCAGTAAATTTTGGCTGAAATGACAATGTGTAATAGCAATTGCCAGAGCATCGGCGGCGTCGGCCTGCGGTTCAGCAGACAATTTCAGCATCGAACGTACCATGTGCTGAATCTGGCTTTTTTCAGCGGCTCCTGTACCTACTACCGTTTGTTTAACCTGACGGGCCGCATATTCAAATACGGGAATGGATTGGTTTGCGGCGGCCACAATTGCTACACCGCGCGCTTGCCCCAGTTTCAAGGCTGAATCTGCATTTTTTGCCATGAAAACCTGCTCTATTGCAAAAGCATCGGGCTGGAATTGTGTGATGATTTCGGTAACTCCGGCATAAACCCGCTGCAAACGAGTGGGTAAATCATCGACTTTTGTTCGAATACAACCGCTACCGAGATAGATAAGCTGCCGTCCATTCTGGCGAATCACGCCATACCCCGTGACTCTGGAGCCGGGGTCAATACCTAGGATAATTGCCATATCGAACTATCTATTCGCCTAAATACTCGCCTAATACTCACCTAAATATCCGCCTGTGATAGGGGATAAAAACGTTAGAGAAAGTGCCCTGATATCCTAAAGATAAGGAACACTTTCTCTACGCTGTGAACCCTAATAAAAATTACAGCAATGCTGCAACCTCATCAGAAATTTCACCATTATGATAAACTTCCTGAACGTCGTCAGAATCTTCAAGCATGTCGATCAGACGAAGTAATTTAGGTGCCGTTTCTGCATCCAGTTCCGCTTTGGTAGATGGGATCATGGAGACTTCAGCAGAATCAGCCTTAAAGCCTGCTGCATCCAGTGCATCTTTAACATCACCGAAGCTTTCTGGAGTAGTATAGACGTCAATTGCGCCATCATCATAAGTTTCAACGTCATCAGCACCTGCTTCCAACGCCGCTTCCATCACTGCATCTTCATCCAAGCCCGGCGCATAGGAAATAACCCCTTTCTTGGTAAACAAATAAGAAACCGAGCCATCCGTCCCCAAGTTTCCGCCTGTTTTGGTGAACGCATGACGAACATCAGAAACAGTACGGTTGCGGTTATCACTTAAGCATTCAACCATCACCGCTGTACCACCCGGGCCGTAACCTTCATAAATGATGGTTTCCATGTTATCTGAATCATCATTGCCAACACCACGGGCAATCGCGCGATTCAACGTATCGCGAGTCATGTTGTTGGACAACGCCTTATCGACAGCCGCTCGCAAACGAGGGTTAGATGTGAGATCACCGCCACCCAAACGTGCAGCCGTTACCAATTCACGAATAATTTTGGTAAAAATTTTACCGCGTTTTGCATCCTGCGCAGCTTTGCGGTGTTTCGTATTGGCCCATTTACTATGACCTGCCATGAAAATATCTCCGATAAAACATTTACTAGACTAAATAACAAATTCTTCGATTGCCTGCTGATTGCTCCATGACTTAGTCAATTTAGCCGCTTCTTCCGTCGCCAGCCATCGATAAGCCAAATGTTCAGTCAGCAGGATCTCTCGCTCTTCAGGTAACGCCAGCGAGAACCAATGTTCTTTATTGCGTGTCACACCCGGAGCATAGCGATATCGTAAGTGTGAGAAAATCTCATAATAAAGACAGCGTTGACAATCCACCAGTTCAAGATTTTCATTGGTAATATCAATCCCTGTCTCTTCCTGCACTTCACGCAACGCCGCCTCACACGGTTTTTCACCCTCTTCAAGGCTACCTGTTACGGATTGCCAGAATTCAGGATCATCCCGTCGCTGTAACATCAGCACCCTTTTGCTGTTAGCGGCATAAATCATGACCAATACAGATTCAGGGCGCTTATAAGCCATTATTCGCTCTCTTTTTTAACAACTGAAATTGCCAGTTCTTCCAGTGATGCTGGGTTTGCGTGACTTGGCGCATCAGTCATCAAGCATGCCGCCGCTGTTGTTTTCGGGAATGCAATGACATCGCGAATATTATCAGTATCGGTCAACAACATGACCAGGCGATCCAAACCGAAGGCCAGACCGGCATGTGGCGGAGTACCGTATTTCAACGCATTCAGCAAGAAACCGAATTTTTCCTGTTGTTCTGCTTCATTGATACCCAGAATGCGGAATACAACCTGTTGCATTTCACTACGGTGAATACGAACAGAACCACCGCCCACTTCATAGCCATTGATAACCATGTCATAAGCATTTGCGATGGCTGATTCAGGATTGCTTTCCAATTCAGCCGCTGACATATCGCGCGGAGAGGTAAACGGATGGTGCATTGCAGTCAAGCCACCTTCCCCGTTTTCTTCGAACATTGGGAAATCAACAACCCAAAGCGGTTTCCAGCTTGCCAAATCTGTGATGTTCAAGTCACGGCCCAGCTTCAGGCGCAGCGCACCCATTGCATCAGTCACCACACTTTTCTTGTCTGCGCCAAAGAACAGAATATCACCATCCTGCGCATTGGTACGGGAAAGCAGACCTTCAACAACCTCAGCAGACAGGAATTTGGCAATCGGGCTTTGTACCCCTTCCAAACCCGCAGCACGGTTGTTAACTTTCATCCATGCCAGCCCTTTAGCACCATAGATGCCAACAAATTTACCGTATTCATCAATTTGCTTACGGCTTAATTCTGCTCCGCCAGGAACACAGATCGTGGCAACACGGCCTTTAGGATTATTTGCCGGCTCGGCAAAAACGGAAAACTCCACGTCTTTGACCAGATCAGCAACGTCCACCAGCTCCAGTGGGTTACGCAGGTCTGGTTTATCTGAACCAAAGCGGCGCATGGCTTCTTCGAAAGTCATGATTGGGAAAGTGCCTAAATCGACGCCCCGTGTATCCAGCCACAATTCACGGATCATTTTTTCCATGATTTCGCGAACTTGCTCAGCGGTCATAAAGGAAGTTTCAACGTCGATCTGGGTAAATTCAGGCTGGCGATCTGCGCGCAGGTCTTCATCGCGGAAGCATTTCACAATCTGGTAATAACGGTCGAAACCGGACATCATCAGCAATTGTTTAAAAAGCTGTGGAGACTGAGGCAACGCATAGAACTCGCCTTTATGGACACGGCTCGGCACCAGATAGTCACGTGCACCTTCCGGTGTTGCTTTGGTCAGCATTGGCGTTTCTACATCAAGGAAACCGGCATCATCCATAAAACGGCGAACAAAACTGGTGATTTTTGCGCGCGTTTTCAAACGCTGTGACATTTCAGGGCGACGCAAATCAAGATAGCGGTATTTCAGACGTTGCTCTTCGCTGTTGTTCTGGTTGCTATCCAGTGGCAATGGCTCTGAACGATTAAAAATCATCAGGCTGTCTGCGAACACTTCCACTTCACCAGTTGCCATTTCTTTATTGATTTGGCTATCAGGACGGGCACGTACCGTTCCTGTAATTTGAATACAAAATTCATTACGCAGTTCAGAAGCCTGAGCAAATGCCTCTTTCTGATCTGGATCAAAGAATACCTGAACGATACCTTCGCGATCTCGCATATCAATAAATATCAGACCACCCAAATCACGACGACGGTTTACCCATCCACTAAGAGTCACTTTTTGGCCTTCATGGGCTCGGCTCAACTGCCCACAATAATTAGTACGCATACAATATCCTTTTACTCAGCTCGTTATGCTTTCTGCTGCGGAAATTTTGGCATTGTTCTTTCGAAAAAATTGTTCTTTTGAGAAGAATTGTTCTTTTGAGAAGAATTGTCAAAAAAGATAGCCATTATACTGGAAATTCTAACCAGAGATAAGGCTATAACATCGTTCTTATCAAGACAATTTTTGCTACCCGATAACATTCATAGGATTTATTATTAAATACTATGATTTATAGCGACAGGTTGCTTTTTGGGGTTTATCATCATTCGGCCGTTTTTGGGTTAGGCAATGGAGTTAAAAATGGTTAGCTCGCTTTATATAATACTGGGCGCACTATTACTGATTAAGCTGTCTCTGGATGTAGTCAAATTAAGAACACAATATCAGGTAGCCTATGGCGATGGCGGTTTTTACGAATTACAAACAGCCATTCGGGTTCATGGTAATGCGGTTGAATACATTCCAATTTCAATGCTGTTATTGATCGTAATGGAGATGAATGGCGCAGCCGTCTGGATGCTGCATATTTGTGGATTAGTGTTACTTTCCGGCAGATTACTGCACTACTTTGGTCTGCGTCATCGCGAGATACGCTGGCGACGTATGGGTATGGCTGCAACCTATATCTCAATGCTGATAATGATTATTACTAATATTTACTATTTGCCTTGGGAACAAATTTTTTCTCTCTATTCGTAAATAGCTCATCGTAGGTGGCTCACTATATAGACTGAGTTGCAGCACGACGGTAGCGGCATTCTACCGTCGTGGCCTATTTTACAGGGATGGGATATCCGCCCCGCCATGTAAACGGAACGGAGCTTACCGCCGATACAACCAATGGCAACTGTCAGATAACTTTGCCCATTAAATAGCGAAATTATCGGCTAACTCAGTCAAAAATTATCTCTACCGACGGGTTTCTCTTGATTATCCCTTTCTGCCTTTTCCCGCATTCTGTTAGAATGCCCGCTTCTTATTATTGTTTCCAAAACCAATGCTGTTATGTCAAATCAAGATCCTCATAATCAACGGGACAGCCTGTTCTCTGCCCCTATCGCCAACTTAGGTGACTGGAATTTCGACGAACGGGTTGCCGAAGTCTTTCCTGATATGGTGAAACGCTCCATTCCCGGTTACTCCAATATCATTTCCATGATAGGTATGCTGGCAGAACGTTTTGTAACGCCGGACAGTCAAATTTATGATCTCGGTTGTTCCCTTGGCGCAGCCACGTTATCGATCCGCCGCGCCATCAGTGCCGATGGCTATGATACAAAAGGTTGCCGTATTATTGCCGTCGATAATTCACCGGCAATGGTGGAACGCTGCCGTCGCCATATTGACTCTTTCAAGGCCAGCATCCCCGTTGAGGTGATCGAACAAGATATTCTTGATACTGATATTCAGAATGCGTCAATGGTTGTGCTGAATTTTACATTGCAATTCCTGCATCCCGATGATCGCCAGAAAATGCTGGATAAAATTTATGCGGGATTAAAACCTGGTGGTGTTCTGGTTCTGTCTGAAAAATTCAATTTTGAAGATGATCGAATCGGTGAGTTACTCTTCAATATGCACTACGATTTCAAGCGTGCCAATGGGTACAGCGAACTGGAGATCAGCCAGAAACGCAGTATGCTGGAAAACGTCATGCGGACAGACTCTGTTGAAACCCATAAATCACGCCTCAAACAAGCAGGATTCCAGCATGTTGAAGTCTGGTTCCAATGCTTTAATTTTGGTTCATTATTGGCAATAAAGGGAGCTGACCAATGATCGATTTCGGTAATTTTTATCAATTAATCGCCAAAAACCATTTGAGTCATTGGTTGGAATATTTGCCAGCACAACTAAACCATTGGCAAAAAGCATCATTGCATGGTCAGTTCAGTTCATGGGTAAAGAATCTGGAGAATTTACCTGAGATTCAACCCTCTCACCTTAATCTGAAAAATGGGGTTATTGCCACGCATGAACCCGAATTGCCTGATGGCGAAAAAGCGCGTATTGGCAATATTCTGAAAATATTGATGCCGTGGCGCAAAGGGCCTTTTTCACTGTATGGCGTTGAGATTGATACCGAATGGCGTTCTGATTGGAAGTGGGATCGCGTGCTTCCTCATATCTCACCGTTAGAAGGTAAAACCGTACTGGATGTAGGCTGTGGCAGCGGGTATCACATGTGGCGCATGGTGGGTGAAGGGGCACAATTCGTTGTCGGTATCGATCCAACCCAGCTTTTCCTTTGCCAGTTCGAAGCCGTCAGAAAATTACTGGGTAACGATCAACGTGCCCACCTTCTGCCTCTGGGGATTGAGCAATTACCTGAACTAAAAGCCTTTGATACCGTATTTTCCATGGGCGTGCTTTATCACCGCCGTTCTCCCCTCGATCACCTGTGGCAATTAAAAAACCAACTGGTTTCCGGTGGCGAGCTTATTTTAGAAAGTTTGGTCATTGAAGGTGATGAACACCAATGCCTCATTCCGGGTGAACGTTACGCACAAATGCGGAATGTCTACTTTATTCCATCAGCCAAGATGCTGAAAGTTTGGCTGGAAAAATGCGGTTTTGAAGATGTCAGGATTGTCGATCATGCGGTTACAACACTGGATGAACAACGTCAGACAGAATGGATGAAGACTGAATCTCTGGCTGATTTTCTTGAGCCAAGCGATCACAGTAAAACGATTGAAGGCTACCCTGCGCCACTACGGGCTGTTCTTATCGCGCGTAAGCCATAATCATTTGGTGTATGAACTGCCATAACGGGCAGTTCATACCCTTAATAATTAAATTTCACCTTTAATTGGCATAAAATAATTAATATTTTATTTTTTTCGTTTGAACAAGCTAATAATATTCTTCATCGATTCAACTAACTGACCATCAACACGGTAATATGAATATTCATCTACATCGCGTTCATCCGAACTCATCGTCACACCAACCTTTCGATATTTCATAGAAGAAGGCACCATCTTACCTGCTGAGCTATGAATTTCCGTCGTTTCAATTTCCAGAAACTTACCGATATTACTCATTCTGACACCCGCTCCCGGCATAATAATCGGCCCTTGGCTGGCTTGGACTAATTCTTTTAGCAGAGGCAGCCCCATTTCAGCATTTTGCTGTTGGCCTGAGGTCAAAATGCGCTGCACACCCAGCTCAGTTAGTTGCTGTAATGCAGTGTATGGATTCAAACACATATCAAAAGCACGATGAAAAGTTACCGCCATATTCCCTGACAACGACATCAGTTGCCGCATACGAAGCCAATCAATATGACCTTCTTCGTTCAAAACCCCAAAAACAACGCCGGGGAATCCCATGTCACGGATAAGGGCCACATCATTTTTCATGACCTCAAAGTCCGCGTTGCTATAGCAAAAGTCTCCCCCCCTTGGTCGAACAATAGGATGCACAGGAATGGATATCTGCTGCATTGCCTGCCGCAACGCCCCTAAACTAGGAGTCACCCCACCTTCCGACGGGCTTGAGCACAATTCAATGCGATCAGCACCTGTTTGTTGCGCAACCAAAGCACAACTTATGCTATAACAGCAAATTTCCAGCTTTATCATTCAAAGCCTCTCGGATATAAATTCGCCAATAAACCAATTATATTCTTCCGAATATTTCATTACTGAATTAATTAACTATGACAATTAATTTTCTTTAGTGGTTTGTTGAAAGTCACAAGGTTAGGATTTTTTGCTAAATCTATGTGAGAAAAAAGTCATTTTTGCCGACTAGCACTCACTTTTGATAATGTCTTTGATAGAAAAAGGGTGGAATTTAATCGTGATTTCACTATCTGTTACCGCTAATGTTGGGTTTGGTAATCTTTCCCTATCCCCTTTAGGATGGCTCTCTTTTGTACGAAAACCGTCAGGAAGCGGATGAGGTAATAACTGATAGGCTTCATGCATAAGTTGCTCTGGCTTTACAGGCAGAACAAGTTCAACGTGTTCCCAGCCTTGGTGAACATAATGTTTTTCACCCGGATAAGGTAGCTCCACGCAATCAATCTGCCATTCAAGTATGGTGATTGGCTGCTCCAATTCAAACAAACAAATTGGGCGACCATTAATGATACTTTCAGACATCAACTGACCACATTGTAGAAAGCCCTGACGCCAACGATCCGCTATCGCATTTTCATTACAACGCAGAGAAATATGATCCGCTGAATATTGCGCAAGAGATAAACCAAGGTGCTCACCAAATTGCGTTAATTTTTGTTCAAACGCCCCTAAATCAGAAACTAAATCCTGTAATTCAGAAATTGCTGAAAAGTGTGTCATCTCGTACCCATCAAAAAGTCGTCAAAAATATTTCCTGCCATGTGGAAAACACGGCAATTACCCTAGAAATGGCGAAGAATCGCCTGAAAGACAAGCTGAAAACAAAAAGTCATACCACCAACGCGGGCTGATGGTAGCATGCAGGATGCTGAATATGATATAAAACCCGTTATTTTCTAAAATCCACACGCTTGAAAGTGTTTGCATAATTCTAATGCAGGAGCTTTTGTGCGTAACTTAAGGTAACACGGTGAATATTCAGGCCATTCTTTCAGAAAAAATCAGCCACGCGTTGATTGCAGCCGGTGCTCCAGCCGACAGCGAAGCTCACGTTCGTCAATCTGCAAAAGCCCAATTTGGTGACTACCAAGCAAACGGCGTCATGGCGGCAGCTAAAAAAGTGGGCATGCCACCCCGACAATTGGCAGAAAAAGTCGTCGGTTCGCTGGATCTGCAAGGAATTGCCAGCAAAATTGAAATCGCGGGGCCGGGTTTTATCAATATTTTTCTGGATAAAGCGTGGGTTGCTGCCAATGTCGAAACTGCACTGGCAGCCGAAAAATTGGGTATTACGCCAGTAGAACCACAAACTATCGTTATTGACTATTCTGCACCCAATGTTGCCAAGCAGATGCACATTGGTCATATCCGTTCTACCATCATTGGCGATGCCGCAGCGCGTACTCTGGAGTTTTTGGGTCACAAAGTTATCCGGGCCAACCATCTCGGTGACTGGGGAACCCAATTCGGGATGCTGATTGCCTATCTGGAAAAAGTCCAGAATGAGAATGCCGATGAAATGGCGCTGGCGGATTTAGAAGCTTTCTATCGTGAAGCGAAGAAAACTTACGATGAAGACGAAGAATTTGCTGTCCGTGCCCGCAGCTATGTCGTTAAACTGCAAGGCGGCGATGAATATTGCCGTGCAATGTGGCGCAAGCTGGTTGATATCACCATGTCACAGAATCAGGAAACCTATAACCGCCTTAACGTCACCCTGACAGAAAAAGATGTGATGGGTGAAAGCCTGTATAACGATATGCTGCCGGGCATTGTTGCTGATCTAAAACAGCGTGGGCTTGCCGTTGAGAGTGATGGCGCGATCGTGGTTTACCTTGATGAATTCAAAAATAAAGAAGGTGAACCGATGGGCGTTATCATCCAGAAAAAGGATGGTGGCTACCTTTATACCACCACAGATATTGCCTGTGCCAAATACCGTCATGAAGTTCTGCATGCCGACCGTGTTCTTTACTACATCGATTCACGCCAACATCAACACCTGATGCAGGCTTGGACAATTGTACACAAGGCAGGTTATATCCCGGAATCCATGTCGCTCGAACACCACATGTTTGGCATGATGTTGGGCAAAGATGGCAAGCCATTCAAAACCCGTGCAGGCGGTACAGTAAAACTGTCTGATTTGCTGGATGAAGCTATTGAACGCTCGGAAGCGCTGATCCGTGAGAAAAACCCGGATATGCCGGAAGACGAGTTGAAAAAAGTTATCGAAGCTGTGGGTATTGGCGCGGTAAAATATGCCGATCTCTCCAAAAACCGTACCACCGACTATGTATTCGACTGGGATAACATGCTTGCCTTTGAAGGTAATACCGCACCTTATATGCAGTATGCTTATACCCGCGTCAATTCTATCTTCAAACGGGCTGAAATTGATGAAAGCAGCCTGACAAAACCGGTTCTTCTGAACGAAGAACGTGAACAGGTTCTGGCGACTCGCTTACTGCAATTCGAAGAAACCATCATGACTGTTGCCCGCGAAGGTACACCTCACGTCATGTGTGCTTATCTGTACGATTTGGCCGGTCTGTTCTCTGGTTTCTACGAACATTGCCCGATCCTGAGTGCCGATAGCGAAGAAGTGCGCCAAAGCCGCTTGAAATTGGCTCTGCTGACGGCGAAAACATTGAAGCAAGGTCTTGATACTTTGGGTATCCAGACAGTAGAACGGATGTAAACACTTTATTTAAAACTGGCGTAAATAAATTATTTTACGCCAGTTTTAAAATTAATAATTTTATGGCCTGTAACAAACGCTAAAATGAAAAAAAGTTATTGCAATCCACGATGGGCGAAATCTTTCAACCTGAATCCCATCAGGGCCAGTGCTGCAAAATAACTACCCGCCCCGGCAATCACAACACCCATTAACCGTAGCAGCCGTAATGCCATATTGCCCTGCTCCCATGCGGGCATAAACCACAACATTGTCAGCAATACCCCAACCATTACCGCAATTGCCACCGCCAGTTTCAGCAGAAATACGCCCCATCCTGCCAATGGCTTGAAGATCTCACGCTTGCGTAATTGCCAATAGAGCATACTCGCGTTGAAACACGCAGCCAAACCAATAGAAAGCGCCAGTCCTGCATGTTTCAATGGGCCAATAAAAGCCAGGTTCATCAACTGAGTTAAGATCAGAGTTGCAATTGCAATCTTGACCGGCGTTTTTATATCCTGACGGGAATAGAAACCCGGAGCCAGAATTTTAACAACAATTAATCCCATTAAACCAAAGCAATAGGCGATCAATGCCCGTTGCGTCATTTCTGCATCAAAGGCAGAAAAATTACCGTATTGAAAAAGTGATACCGTCAATGGCTCTGCCAGAATGCCCAACGCCACCGCACAAGGTAAGGCCAGCAAGAAGCAGAGACGCAGCCCCCAATCCATTAATTTCCGATATTCTTCATGATTTCCACTGGAAAAACTTTTCGCCAATGAAGGCAATAAAATCGTCCCCAGCGCTACCCCCAATACACCGGAAGGCAATTCCATTAAACGATCTGCGTAATACATCCACGAAACGGAACCTGAAACCAGAAATGAAGCAAAAATAGTGTTGATGATTAATGAAATCTGGCTGACTGATACCCCTAAAATAGCTGGTCCCATCTGGCGGATAACACGCCATACGGCACTATCACGGAAAGAAACTCTGGGTAATACCAGCATGCCGATTTTTTTCAGGTGAGGAAGCTGGTAGGCCAATTGCAAAATACCACCAGCAATAACCGCCCACCCTAGTGCCATCACAGGCGGATTACAGTAAGGTGCCACAAACAGGGAAAAGACGATCATACTGATATTCAGCAACGTTGGCGCAAACGCTGGCACAGAAAAGCGATTCCATGTATTGAGGATCGCCCCTGCCAAAGAAGCCAACGATATCAGGAAGATGTAGGGAAAGGTAATTCTCAGTAGATCACGGGTTAAAACAAACTTATCCGGCGTATCTGCAAAACCGGGTGCCGTCACATAAATAACCCAAGGAGCGGCAATCACGCCTATCACCGTGACTATCGCCAAAATCAGTGTCAATATTCCTGACACATACGCAATAAATGTACGAGTTGCCTCATCACCCTGCTGATTTTTATATTCAGCAAGAATAGGAACAAACGCCTGTGAGAAAGCCCCCTCGGCAAAAATACGGCGCAGCAAGTTAGGAAGTTTGAAAGCAACGAAAAAAGCATCCGTTGCCACGCCGGCACCAAATATACGGGCAATGATGGCATCACGAATAAAGCCCAGAACGCGGGAAAACATCGTCATTGAGCTGACCGCTGCCAGTGATTTGAGTAAATTCATGGTATTATTCTAAAATTGATTTTTATGAAATGAGCATAAAATGTATAAAGCTATTAGGATGATAAGATCAATATAGCTGAATATTAAATGATTTTCATTCATCTCAAAGCTGAAAAGAGTTTAAACAATCTACCTACAACTAAATGATTTTACAAGATGTTCTTTTGGTTTTGATAATCAGGAACTATTCAGCGTTTTCGTTCATACCCACCCAGTTAATCTCATTCCACCAAACACCAGGTTTCTTAGCGCCGACGCTTGCCATCATAAAAATAAATTTATAGTTACAATCAGAAAACATAACTAATACATTAATAAAAATAAACTTTAAATTTTAGGCAACTACTTATTTTAAAAAATATTTTTTGCTGAAAACCAGATTAATCAACTCAAAAACATTCATTTTATAGAAGATTATGGTATTGCACATTCGGTCACACCTACTCAATAAAATAATTAAATATTAATTAGTTATACATTAATCTTATAAATATCATGGTTTAATAAACTCGTTTACGATGTCAATTTCCTTGAGAAGATTTTTTTATTTTAAAAAATCTTATTTAATAAATACATACATAACCATGTCATTAAAT
>NZ_LFCV01000176.1 GCF_001037465.1 Xenorhabdus khoisanae | reverse complement strand
TCATAATGAGATGGTCGCCCCCTACCTTGTGAACGATACTCTAACAGGGTATTTTTTTCTGGAGAGGCCATCATGCAAAACGTCACACTCATTGGTATCGATCTCGGTAAGCATTCTTTCCATATTCATTGCCAGGACAAATCCGGCAAGGCCATTCTGCGTAAAAAGTTTACGCGTACCAAGCTCATGCAGTTTTTGGCAACGTGCCCCTCTTCAACGGTTGTAATGGAAGCCTGTGCTGGCGCTCATTTTATGGCGCGACGGATTGGCGGTTTAGGCCATGAAGCCAAACTCATCTCTCCCCAATTTGTGCGCCCGTTTGTCAAAAGTAATAAAAATGATTTTGTTGATGCAGAGGCGATATGTGAAGCCGCATCACGGCCATCAATGCGTTTTGTCCAGCCAAGAACAGAGACTCAACAAGCCATGAGAGCGCTACACCGTGTCAGAGACTCACTCATCCGGGATAAGGTCAAAACGACTAACCAAATTCAGGCCTTTTTGCTGGAGTTCGGTATCAGCCTGCCAAAAGGCGAGGGGGTCATTAAACGCTTATCACGCGTACTCGCGGAACACGAAATTCCCGTTTATTTGAACCGATTGCTGATGAGATTACATACCCACTATCTTTATCTTGTCGAGCAAATTACATCGTTAGAAGCCGAATTACACCAATCGATTGAAGCAGACGAGACGGCTCAACGTCTGATGACAATCCCGGGGATTGGCCCCATCACAGCCAGCTTGCTCTCCTCCCAGCTCGGTGACGGTAAACAATTTTCAGGCAGCCGGGATTTTGCTGCCGCGACCGGGCTTGTGCCCCGACAATACAGCACAGGCGGAAAAACCACCCTGCTGGGTATTAGCAAGCGAGGCAACAAAAATCTGCGCAGGTTACTGGTTCAGTGCGCCCGCATATTCATGATGCGGCTGGAACATCAACAGGGCAGACTGGCTGAGTGGGTTCGGGAACAACTGAGTAAGAAGCATTCGAATGTCGTTGCCTGTGCGCTGGCAAACAAGCTGGCACGGATCGCGTGGGCAATCACCACTCAGCAAAATGAATATCGGATCTGATAGATGTCAATCTGATTCAATAGGTTAATGATAAAGCAGTTAAAGACAGTTACCCATCTGGTTTTGCGAAGACTGATTATTGATGACATGAACGGCCTATCGGCCTGATGAAGAATCTGAACGTAAGAATGGCTCATCGAGGCCGAAGTCATTTTCAGGTTCATCAGGTGCGAAACTCATCGTGGCGCGGGCATCTTTGCCTATAGAGACGCCGGATAGATTTAAGCAAGCCAACCCGACATCAAAATCAGTGTTGCAAAAACGGGGGAATGTAATGAACGCATCCCAACCACTGAACCTTTGGCACCGTGCTGGAATTGAGAGATGAG
>NZ_LFCV01000175.1 GCF_001037465.1 Xenorhabdus khoisanae | reverse complement strand
CCGCTGGTGCTTGACCGCACGGCGACGCTGACCATTCTGCAAAGCGGTGTCGAACAGCGCAGTGTCACCGGCATCGTCACCCGCTTTGAGCAGGGCAACACCGGCCTGCACCAGACCACCTACCGGATGAGTATCCGCCCCGACCTGTGGCGTACTACCCTGCGGCAGAACTCGCGTATCTTCCAGCAGCTCAATATCGCCGCCATCATCACCAAAATCCTCAAGGAGCACAGCATCCGCGACGTGGTGTTCAACCTGCGTCACCCGCACCCGGAGCGCGAATTCTGCGTGCAGTATCAGGAAAGCGACTTCGATTTCCTGCAACGGCTGACGGCAGAAGAGGGGATTTTCTACTTCTTCGAATGCAGTAACGGGCGCAACACGCTGGTGTTCGCTGACGACTGCGGTTCAGTGCCACCGGGCATCCGCCTGCCCTACCAGCCGGGTGAGGCCAGCACGCTGGGCGAACCGGCGGTCAGCAGCCTGACCAGCAGCGCACAGGTACGTCCGGCTCAGGTGCAGCTGAAGGATTACACCTTCAAGAACCCGGCGTGGCCGGCAGAATTTCAGCAGCAGATGCGGGATGAGAACCTGCAACAACTGTATTACGAGCACTACGACTATCCGGGCCGCTTCAAAGACGAGGCGCATGGTAAGGATTTTACCCGCTACCGGCTGGAGGCACTGCGCAGTGACGCCGTGACCGGACAGGGCAGCGGCCATGCCATCGCCCTGCAACCGGGCAAACTGTTCATTCTCGATAACCATCCCCGGGCAGACCTGAATCAGTCATGGCAGACCGTGGCAGCCAGTCACAGCGGCAGCCAGCCACAGGCACTGGAAACGGCCAGTTCAGGCTCGGGGACCACCTTGCACAGCAATTTCCATTTCATCCGCCAGAATCAGAACTGGCGTCCGGCACCGTTGCCCAAACCGGTGATTGATGGCCCGCAGATTGCCAAAGTGGTCGGCCCGGCGGGGGAAGAGATTTTCTGTGACCAATACGGGCGCGTGCGCCTGCAATTCCCGTGGGACCGTTACGGCAAGAGTGACGACCAGAGTTCCTGCTGGATACGGGTCAGCCAGCCGTGGGCCGGTCAGGGCTGGGGCATGCTCGCCATTCCCCGTATCGGACAGGAAGTGGTAGTGGACTTCCTGCACGGCGACCCCGACCAGCCCATCGTCACCGGACGTACCTACCATGCCAGCAACATCCCCCCGGGTGCCTTGCCGGGCAGCAAAACCCAGATGGCATTCCGCTCCAAAACCCACAAGGGACAGGGCTACAACGAACTGCTGTTTGAGGATGCCAAAGGCAGTGAACGCCTGTCACTGCACGCACAGAAGGACATGAACACCAAGGTACTCAATAACCGTGATACCCATGTACTGGCGAACCATAGCGAAACCGTGGAGAAAAACCAGACCATTAAAGTGAATGCGCACAAAAACGAAATGGTGAGATTCACCAGCACGGAAACCATCGGCATGGTCTACGCACTGACCGTCGGGGCCAGCATGAACACCACCGTCGGCGCCAGCCAGACTGAGCAGGTGGGCAGCCATAAATCTGTGACGGTCGGCAATACCCTGTCTATCAATGCCGGTGATGTGATTGAGCTGAAATGCGGTGCCAGCGTCCTGCGCATGGACAGCACCGGCAAAATCACCATTCAGGGCAGTGAATTCAAATTTGAGGCCAGTGGCCCGGTACAAATCACCGGTAAAGATATCGACCTGAACTAACAAGGACAGACTTGAGATGGAATTTCGTAACCTGACCCCCTTTGCCGTGATGAACTACTCAATGTTCGATGTCGACGATACCGAGCATCACGTCGCGGTCATGAAAATCGGCTACCAGCTGATGCCTGCCGGACAGGGAGAATATATCGCTGAATTGTTGCCCGCGCCGCCTTTGTGTTTACAGGATGAATACCGTGGGCAGATGAATGCCTCGCAGGTGTTGCAGGAGAGTGACCTTGCCCCGTTTAAGCCACGCTGTGACGTGATTGTCAATGGTACAGCCTATGCACCGGATAACCGACCCTGCACTGAGTTTCCCGTTCGATTACAGGTACAGGGCAAGCAGGGCCAGACCCTGCTCGACAAAACCCTGACCGTGACCGGCGAACGGGAGTTTATCCGTGATGCCAGTGGAAACTGGCAACTGACGGCGCCCAAACCCTTTACCACGCTGCCGTTGGATTACCGCTACGCCTTTGGCGGCGAGTGCAAAATATACGCAAATGATAAAGCAAGCCAGCGTATTAAAGACAGCGACCGGCTAACTGCAGAACAACGCCAGCAACACCCGGACGGGGAAAAAGCACCGGTCGCGCATGCCGTTTGTGAAACCAACCCGCTGGGAACGGGATTTATCACGCTGTGGTATGCCGATGCCAAACAACTCACCCGCTATCCGGCACCGCGCATCATCCGGTCAGATACGCCTTTCACTGTCGAGCATTTTACAGCACAGCTAACCAGTACATTACCGCCCGATACCCCTGCCTGCCTGCCGCAGGGCATGGGGTTTATCGGTCGTCCGTGGCTGCCCCGCCGTCAGCTTGCCGGCACTTACGATGCCGACTGGCTGGCGCATCGCCACCCTTACCTGCCGAAAGATTTTGACTTCGGTTACTGGAACGGCGCACCGGCGGACCAGCAAATTGACTGGCCGGAAACCGATATTACCCTCACCCTGAGCGGCCTGACGCCCCATAGTGACCTGCATGTCAAACTACCGGGACACCGCCCGTTTATTCTGTTGCGGATGCACAACGGCATGCTGCTGCCCGTACCGATGCGTACGGATACGTTAATTATCGACAGCGAGGCCAGGACGCTGCATATGACCTGCCGCCTGAGCTTCAAAGCCTCCCTGCCCGTACGGGTCGCCGAAGCCCGGTTTGAAATCAACCCGGAGGCGCCGTTGCTCAAACTGGCGCCACTGGAAGAGGAGAAAAAAGATGGCTGATAACTATATCGCCCGTACCGCAGGCACCTGGATGATTATCGGCATGCTGCCGGACGTGTGCAAAACCCCGATGGGATCTTCCACCCCGCCGATCCCGTACCCGGTCGTGGCGAAACTGGCAGACAGCTCGGCGCCGGAAAAAACCGTCCGTGCCAATGGCCAGCCGGTGGTGGTGTTTGCCCAGAGCTTTGTACCGCAAACCATAGGAGATCAACCCGGTGTAGCGAATGGCGTCAAAAGCGGCACGGTGGGCGGTAAATGCCACCCGCAGGAGCACACCCGCACCGTACGCGCCGGCAATAAGCTGGTGCTACGCCACGGGGATAAATTTTGGATGAATGGGGCATAAGGAGGGAAACCATGTCAGATAAAATGCTCGTCACCCCCGATAGCGACAATGTTAGAGCCGAAAAATATTGTCAAGAATTTAACATTCGCACACAGGCTGAGGCGGAGAAAGCGCTAAGCAATGCCGATACGTTATATCAGCAAAGCACTCATTTTTATGGCGATTACGGAAACGACCCGGAATTAGACGTTTACTATAACCAGGCAGATGCTGACTTCGAAGCGCAGTCTTTTAAGAAAACGGCTCAAGATACTGTTGAAAAATTCAAAAGCGGCGAGTTTCCGCTGAAGGAGTGGGAAGAACAGGAAAAAACAAAAGAGCCTGAATATCCTCAACCCAATACCCCCTTACCGTCCAAAGTCCGTGACGACAGCCCCACTGGGACAGGAAACACCCCCGGAATAATTACCGCTCAGGCCGCTCCCGCGCAAGTGCCAGCGGCAGAAGCCAATCCTATTCCCAAAGCAGAAACACCGGAAGAAAAAAGCTGGCGGACAAAAGCGTGGGAGTCAATGGTGAAAACCAAGGATGAGGTCGTTGATTGGGCGAAGGAGAAGGCAATTAATCATGCCGAAGGGATGAAACATCCGGTTGAGCGGGCTAAAGGACATGTAAAAGGTGCCTATAACAGCGTGGTTGACACGGCAGAGTCCTATATCCAAGGGGCTTATTTTGAAAGTGCCAAAGACTCGGAGGATACCGCTCGGTGGCTTGAAATATATGGCGAAACTGAAAAAGCGAAGACGGTACGTGAAGTCGCAGAAATTCAGAAAAAGCAAAGTGGGGAATTTAATCTGAATGACTGGAAAGCAACCGCCAGCAACCAAGCACAAGAAGCGGGAATATTTGATGTCAAGGTTATCGAGGTGATTGGTTTGCCTACTGGGAAAACCGGGGTTATCCAAAAGGGCGCGACTGAATTAGCTTCTGCTGCAAACAAAGTCAGTACTGCGGCGACCAAAGCTGAAAGAAAAGTGCTTACTGAAGAAACCAAAGCCGTAGAAGGTGCCAGAATCGAAGGCCAATCGGCGAAAAATGCCACTCCCTCACACGATAAACCCCAAAACGCTAAAGAAGACCCCGTTGAGAACAAATCTACCGACAAAGACGGCAGTTGCAATGGCACTTGTAGCACAGAAAGTGAACCTGTCGATATGGCTACCGGCGACTTTTTACAAGTTTGGCCGGTTATCGCTATCCCCGGATTGTTGCCGATCACCCTGACCCGTACCTATCGCTCTACCGCCAACTTAAACGGCCTATTTGGTCCCAAATGGGCAGATGACTGGTCACGCCAGCTTGTACTGATTGACGATAAAATCAATTTCACTGATGCAGACGGAGTGATCTACGATTTCAATACACCGGATAACACAGTGCTCGCCCGTAATCAGCATATTCCTCACTATGTGTTAACCGGTGAGTTGAATGACGAATTGCAACTGACCGACCGCCAGTCCCAGCTCAGCTACCATTTTAACCACGCCGTTGGAAATATTCGCAAACTGTCCGCCATCACTGATCGCCGCCAGAACGCGATCCAGTTTATCTACGATAAACACTCACAACTGATCGAAGTCACGCGCACGGATGGCTTCCAGCTGATTCTGAGTTATCAGGATCAGCAACTCCAGGCAGTGGATTACCTTGAGCAACAAAAACCACAACGGCTGGTGACCTGTCACTATGATTCAGAGGGTTACCTGCATCAATGTGATGTGTTCCAGCACAACCATCTGTGGCATGAATATGACGCGCAGGGGCGGATGATACGCTGGCACGATACTGACCAGACTGATCTGCATCTCACTTATGATGCGCAGGGGCGGGTACTGAGCATGACATCCCCCAGCGGCTACTGGAGTGACAGTTTCCACTATGACGATCAGGCGCGTATCACCACTTACCGGGATGCTGAAGGCGGTGAAACCCAATACCACTACGATCACAACGGATTGGTGATCCGCGAAGTCGATCCGCTGGGGCGCGTCACACGTCGTCAGTGGCGCCATAGTCAAATCGTCTGGGAAGCCGATGCAGCAGGGGGGATCACGACTTTCGATTACAACCCTGACGGTGCACTGACTGAAGTGAAGCTGCCGACGGGTGAAACTTTTGCTTACGGTTATGACGAACACGGGCAGCTCATCGAAAGTGTTCTGCCGACCGGCGAGTGTTGGCAATTTCACTATGATGAGCAGGGCAACCTGACAGCGCTGACCAATCCATTAGGGCATAGAGAAGAATACCAATACGGCACCCACGGTGAATTGCGCCAGCGCCTGTTACCGGACGGACGCCAGTGGCACTACGCCTATGACGAGCAACAGCGGCTGGCCGCCGTGATGACGCCGGACGGTCAGACCACCGGACTGCAACTGGATGAACTGGGGCGCCTGCGCCAACTCACCGATGCCCTAAAACAGCAGACTCACTATCGCTACAGTAACGACCATGCCAGTCTCAACGGCAGCCTGACGGAAGTCGAACTGCCGGATGGCACCACGCAACAACTGGCCTATGACAGTGAACGGCGTGTAGTCGCCGTGACTGATGGCGAAGGCCGTACCACTCGTTACACTTACGGCGCGTTTGACCTGCTCAATCAAGTTACCCGACCTGATGGCACGGTATTACACTTTGGCTATGACCGGCTGACCCGGTTGAACTCAGTGACCGCCTCCACCGGCGAAACCTACCGTTATGAGCGGGATGCCGCCGGGCAGATTATCCGGGAAACTGATTTTACCGGGCGTACCCTTGAATATCAGTACGATAAGCTGGGCCGCCGCACACTGACTCAATATCCCGACGGTCAGCAGCTTCGCTGGCACTATTCGTCGGTAGGTTTGTTGGTCAAACAAGAAAGCTGGCAACCGGAAGAAAACCAATGGGTACTGAAAGCCACAACGCGTTACGAATACAACAAGCGGTATCAGTTGGTGAAAGCCACTAATGCCGATGCTGTTGTGGAATACGAATATGACAAAATCACTGGCCTGCCGACCTGTGAGCGTATCAATGGGCGGGAAATTACGCGCGAATGGGATAACTTGACTGGGCGCCTGGTCAGTGAAAACCTGGATGGCAACACTCTGCACTTCGGTTATAACTCAATAGGCGCACTAAACCATTTCCAGCTCAACCAGCATATGCCACTGACACTCCAGCATGATGCGTTGGGGCGAGAAACCGTGCGTGAAAGTGCCAGCGGTTTTATCCTTGCCAGTCGCTACACCGCAACTGGCCTGCTGGCACACCAATCGGCAGGTCAGTCCACCCAATTTTTCCGGGAAACACTGGCGCAAAACGACCCGCACTTCCCGCCACAGGCCACCGCCGTCAACCGAAGCTGGCAATATGACCGTGCGCATAACGTCCGGGTGATAGACGACAGCCGCTGGGGGCAAACCCGTTACCGTTACAATACTAACGACCAAATACTGCATACCCTGTTTGAGGGGGCACGCCCCCATGAAGAGCAATTCAGTTATGATGCCAATGGCAACCTGAGCCAACATCTACCAGCCGATGCACGCGGGGCGGTGGCGCAAATCAACCAACGCCAGAAAGCCGGTCGCGTCGTGCAGCAAGGGAATGTCCGTTATCGCTATGATGACAATGGCCGCTTGGTGGAAAAAACCGAACAGCAGGATGGCTTCCGTCCACAAATCTGGCGCTATCGCTGGGATACGCAAAACCAGCTTACCCACTGCGAAACCCCGGACGGTTCGCGCTGGCATTATCGCTACGATGCTTTTGGAAGAAGAATTCGGAAGCTGAAAGTGCTTGACGGTAAGCTGACCGCCGCCAATTTACAGCGCTGGCTGAATGGCAAACCGGATTTAACGCCGAGAGCCGATGCCATCATGGGGCAGGATTACCTGTGGAGTGGCGACCAACTTATCGAGGAAACGCCGATTTACGCCGATGGTACATCGGCGGAAGGTCAACGTATCCGTTGGTTATATGAACCCGGCACACTAACGCCTTCGGCCCGTTTTGAACGCGGCAAGCTCCACTATATCGTCAGCGACCACCAAGGTACACCGCGTGAGATGCTCAATGAGGAAGGCCAGCTCATCTGGGCGCAGCGACTGAGAACCTGGGGACAGGCAGATCGTTTTCAGGTGATCGCTTCCAATAATGCAGATTATCATGTTAACTGTAACCTGCGGTTCATGGGCCAGTATGCGGATGAGGAAAGTGGGTTATACTACAACCGCTTTCGGTATTACGCGCCGGAGACGGGGCAATATCTCAGTCCTGATCCCATCGGACTGATGGGCGGGTTTAATCCTTATTCCTATGTTCATAATCCGGTTGGGCGTGTTGATCCGTTTGGGTTGGCGGGTGAAGATTGTGGTAAGCAACTTAAGTTGTCTTCAAAAAATCCTGTTCCTAAAAGTGTTTCCAATGAATATGAAAATATAATCACTGGAAAAGGTACTCCAAGGGTACATAAGGGTACTGAAATTCAAAAAACCTTAGAAGATAGAAAAGGAAAAACTAATAAATTCTGGATTGGAGCTAAAGAATGGCAAGTTGTTCACTCAGGAAAAGGCATTGATCCACACCATCGCATATTAGAACAAACATTACCTAATGGTCAAAAAGTATATGGGTACGTATTAAATCATGATTACGAAAAAGTCTATAAATTTCCGAGTCCTTGGTATCCCGATGGAGGTAAATACCCAGGGCACAAGCCAATGAAATAATAAGAATTCATTTACTAAAAAAATGGCGATAATATGATTTACAGTAAATATTGCATATATATTAATGAAGTAGAATGCGCTATAGCCGATAAGATTGATTTTTTTCACTTGAGTAATTATGAAGGAGACAATTGCGAATTGATTCTATTAAAATCAAAGGAGGTAAAGATACAGAATAGTATCAAAGTGAAAAAAGAAGATATTATTACTATATCCTACTATATCAATGAGATATGTGCTTATGAATTTGATGGGCACATAATAAACAAAGAGATTATTCTTGAGGAAAAACAAGAGCTTTCATTGGTAATAAAAGTACCTCATTGTCCGTTCCTTTCCATTATCACTATTTTAAACGAATGGGTTAAAGGAAAAGATCTTCTCTACTGGAGAAATAGCCATTGTATTGAAGCTAAAAAGTTATGGCTGACTGCATGTTTATATTGGCAACAAATTTTTCCACCAAAGTTTAATAAAATACTCAACGCTTCATTAGATCTAGAAGGCGTCAATAATTATCTTGACTTCTTTTGCATGCTCGGAGAAGCATTTTGGGGTAAAAGAGGATATATCGGTAGAGATTTTCATGGGTTTGATGATTTATTGGGTGATTTGAGCTATGAAAAAGCAGAAATTAATATTTATATTGAAAATATGAATGAATTAAAACTTTTTTTAGAAAGAATTAGTCCTCCTGATTGTAATTACTATGATACTTTCATGGAAATTTTAGTAGATAAAAAATGTAATATTCAGAAAAAGTAATTATATAATTAATCCTAATGCCGGAAAGATCCCCATGATCTTCCGGCTTTGTTCTTTTTTAAGCGCCGCTCAGCCCCTGCCCTTATCGGCTTGTGTAGTCGCCAAGCAGTTCCCGCATTCGCAGCTTGATCTCACTGAGCTGGTCTTGCTGGCGCTGGTACTGTTGCTTAATGGTGCGGGTGTCATCACCGTCAGGAATGAGCACCAGACAGCCATCCATAATCTTAACCGTGAGTGTGCAGCCCTTATCAAAGCCAGCGGCCTTAAGCCACTGGCCTTTAAGATGGATGGCAGGCGGGGCGTTGGCCTTGTCATTTTGCGGCACGTATCCCACGGTGTAATAACGTTCTGTTTTCGCGGCTTTATTTACCGCCTGGTTTTGCTTAGAATGCGCTTTAGCCATGTTCAACTCCTGGATAGTTGGTTGTGGTGAGCGGCGTTGATGTGTTGCAACCACAACAGCGCCGCGTTAAATCAGGTCACCCAATCAGCCGTTTTGCCTGATGCTTTAATATCAAGGCATCCAATACCGCCGTTACTGAACGCTGTTCTTCCTCATCCATCTGTTTAACTGCCTCAAACTTCAGCTTAAGTTCATTCGGCGCCATGTGGTGGAACGGTTGCGCAGTGTGCTGGGTGTTAGTACTTGCATAACCGGGGGCGTCCATATATGGCACAGTAATTTTGCTCATCGTAATAAAGGTGATATTTTCACTGGCCACATTCGATTACAACCCTGACGGTGCTCTGACAGAAGTAAAAACACCGACAGGTGAAACGTTTGCTTATGGTTATGACGAACACGGGCAGCTGATTGAAAGTGTCCAGCCAACCGGTGAGTGTTGGCAATTTCACTATGATGAGCAGGGCAACCTGACAGCGCTGACCAATCCATTAGGGCATAGAGAAGAATATCAATATGGCACTCATGGAGAACTACGCCGGCGTTTACTGCCGGATGGTCGCCAATGGCACTACGCCTACGATGAGCAACAACGGCTAGCAGCGGTGATGACCCCGGATGGTCAAACCACAGGTTTGCAACTGGATGAATTGGGTCGATTGCGCCAGCTCACCGACGCTCTAAAACAACAGACTCACTACCGTTATAGCGACGACCATGCCAGCCTGAACGGCAGCCTGACCGATGTTGAACTGCCGGATGGTACCACGCAGCAACTGACCTATGACAGTGAACGGCGTGTGGTGGCAGTGACTGACGGCGAAGGCCGTACTACTCGCTACACTTATGGCGCGTTTGACCTGCTCAATCAAGTTACCCGACCCGATGGCACGGTATTACACTTTGGTTATGACCGCCTGACCCGGCTGAACTCAGTGACCGCCTCCACCGGCGAAACCTACCGTTATGAGCGGGATGCCGCGGGTCAAATCATCCGCGAAACCGATTTTACCGGGCGTACCCTCGAATATCAGTACGATAAACTGGGACGTCACACACTGACTCAATATCCCGACGGTCAGCAGCTCCGTTGGCACTATTCGTCGGTAGGTTTGTTGGTCAAACAGGAAAGCTGGCAGCCGGAAGAAAATCAACTGGTGCTGAAAGCCACGACCCGTTACGAATACAACAAGCGGCATCAGTTGGTGAAAGCCACTAATGCCGATGCGGTGGTTGAATATGAGTATGACAAAACCACCGGCCTGCCAGTCTGCGAGCGCATCAACGGGCGGGAAATCACGCGCAAATGGGATAATCTGACAGGACGTCCTGTCAGCGAAAGTGTGGATGGCAATACCCTGCATTTCGGTTATAACCTGTCGGGGAGTCTGAATCACTTTCAGCTTAACCAGCATGCGCCACTGACATTCCAGCATGATGCACTGGGACGGGAAACGGTGCGCGAAAGTGCCAACGGGTTTATCCTTGCCAGCCGCTATACAGCAACCGGTTTACTGGCACATCAGTCGGCAGGGCAAGCCACCCAATTTTTCAGGGAAACACTGGCGCAAAACGACCCGCACTTCCCGCCACAGGCCACCGCCGTCAACCGAAGCTGGCAATATGACCGTGCGCATAACGTCCGGGTAATAGACGACAGTCGTTGGGGGCAAACCCGTTACCGTTACAATACTAACGACCAAATACTGCATACCCTGTTCGAGGGTGCGCGTCCGCATGAAGAGCAATTCAGTTATGATGCCAATGGCAACCTGAGCCAACATCTACCAGCCGATGCACGCGGGGCGGTGGCGCAAATCAACCAACGCCAGAAAGCCGGTCGCGTCGTGCAGCAAGGGAATGTCCGTTATCGCTATGATGACAATGGCCGTTTGGTGGAAAAAACCGAACAGCAGGATGGCTTCCGTCCACAAATCTGGCGCTATCGCTGGGATACGCAAAACCAGCTTACCCACTGTGAAACGCCGGATGGCTCGCGCTGGCATTATCTCTACGATGCTTTTGGCCGAAGAGTTCGGAAGCTGAAAGTGCATGATGGTAAGCTGACTGCAGCTAACCTCCAGCGCTGGCTGGATGGCAAACCGGATTTAACGCCGAGAGCCGATGCCATTATGGGGCAGGATTACCTGTGGAGCGGTGACCAACTTATCGAGGAAACGCCGATTTACGCCGATGGTACATCGGCGGAAGGTCAACGTATCCGTTGGTTATATGAACCCGGCACACTAACGCCTTCGGCCCGTTTTGAACGCGGCAAGCTCCACTATATCGTCAGCGACCACCAAGGTACACCGCGTGAGATGCTCAATGAGGAAGGCCAGCTCATCTGGGCGCAGCGACTGAGAACATGGGGACAGGCAGATCGTTTTCAGGTGATCGCTTCCAATAATGCAGATTATCATGTTAACTGTAAC
This sequence comes from Xenorhabdus khoisanae, assembly GCF_001037465.1. Lineage (GTDB taxonomy): Bacteria > Pseudomonadota > Gammaproteobacteria > Enterobacterales > Enterobacteriaceae > Xenorhabdus > Xenorhabdus khoisanae. The sequence goes on along the minus strand of NZ_LFCV01000175.1, from coordinate 14,086 downwards.
CTGCGGTTCATGGGCCAGTATGAGGATGAGGAGAGCGGGTTATACTACAACCGCTTTCGGTATTATTCGCCGGAGACCGGGCAGTATATCTCGCCCGACCCGATAGGGCTGATGGGGGGCTTGAATCCTTACGGGTATGTTCACAACCCTATCAATTTTATTGATCCATTTGGGTTGGCAGGTGAAGACTGTGATAAGACTTTAAAAGCCTTTCTCAAAAAGACACCTAAAAAGGATCCACCTAAACCATATCAGCTTGAAGCAATGAATAAGGCAATTAATGATATTTTTAGTGGTAAAGGTATTCCTCGTATTGATCGTGAAATTGGAGGACAAACAGTTTATCAAGGTCGTGGTGGGGTTGACCAACAAAGATGGAAGGGAGCGTTGGAATGGTCGGTAATTAAAGGAGATAACGATATGAGAATATTAACGAAAGATTTAGGCAATGGTAAAACAAAGATAGGGTTTACTATTGACCACTACAAGAGAATATTTGATGTCATAGTTGAGTAGAGATACAGGCATCAATGATATGAAGTTCCGAACTTCTTACTCAATGAGAAGTTCGGGATAATCTAGATGTTTGGTGTTTATTTTAACATTTCGGTTACTAAATTAAATATAGGTGATTAGTATAATGCAAGAATTACATTACATTTATAATAGTAGAGGGGATATGCTGTTCTCTTGTAAAAATCTGATTGAATGTCATGATTTTTCCAGAGCAGACTCTGCTCTTTTATTTGCTTTTTCTGGAATGGAAGTTAAAAACGTTGATTTTATATTAGATGATGAAGTTTATACATTGAAATGTAATGAATTTCAGGGAAGATTAGATTTTGACTTTTCTGTTAAAAAAGTAATCAAGTCTAATGATATATTATATTTATACTTGGAGATTAATAATCCCATGTATGAGGTAGGGGTTATTTCTTTATTAAAATCACGTTTTGATGACAATGAAAGAATTTGGTTGGATATGGTTTTGGAATCAAAAAAAATATATATATCAGCTAGCTATATAGTGGGTGGGATGAGGGATGAAATAGAAAAAGATACTATAGTAGTTGAAGGGAAATACATCCATGACTACTACTCATTTTATTGTGAATTTGGATATGCTTTCTTTGGAAAATTTGGCTATATGGGAAGTAACCTTAATGCTTTCAATGATTGTTTAATAGAACTTAAACGAAAAGATAGAAGAATAAGTGTGGTATGGAAAGATAGTGAACTATCTTTTAAGGCTATAGCTAATACTACGCCAGATGGATTATATAAAACATTCTACCATGAAATGGTAATGACGCTGGAAGAACACTGCAATTTAATACTTGAATGAAAATATCATATTAGGGCCTGTTGATGTTTGATGTTTGATGTTCATAAATAAATCAGTCCACATTAGTATCCAGCAATAGTAAATGCCAGTGCTAACATACTGGCATAATTTCGTTCTAATGTATCGTATCTCGCTGGGTGAGGGCGCGAACGTTTTTTGTAGTGGCATGATAATTCCGGACACCTCAAAAGCCTGTTAATCGAATGACAGTCAAAGAAGGTGTAATCAATGAAAAACCATCAAATAACACGGCGCCATTTTTCCCCGACATTCAGGCTGGAAGCGGTAGAACAAGTTATTCAATTTCACCAGAAGCCTGTCGATGTCGCACGCAGCCTTGATATTGACCCCAGCCTGCTGCGCAAATGGGTGAAACAGTACCATGCCGAACTTCAGGGAGTGACACCGCGTGGTCAAGCGATGACACCTGAACAACGCCGTATCAAGGAGCTGGAGGCTCAGGTGAAACAGCTGGAAATGGAGAAGACCATTTTAAAGCAGGCCGCTGTGTTGATGAGCGAGATGCCCAACAAGTTTATACGCTCATCACACAGCTGAAAGAGGACTGGCCGATTCGGTCGCTTTGTCAGGTATTACAGGTGTCGCGAAGTGCTTATTATGACTGGCAGCACCGAGGCGTTGACGGCCGCCGTCTGGCCTTAAGGAGCCGGATCAGAGAATTGCATCAGGAAAGCCGGGGAGCCGCTGGTAGCCGGACCCTGAGTGCGTTACTGAAAGTAGAAGGAAAAGTGGTGGGGCGCTATCTGGCTCGCCGTTTAATGAAAGAGGGCGGTTTAGAAAGTTGTCAACCGGATGCCCACCGTTATCGTCGGTATCCGGAATAAGTGGTTGCGTCGCCTAATTATCTAAGCCGCCGATTTCAACCGGAAAACCCCAATCAAATTTGGTGTGGTGATCTGACGTATATTCGCACGGCTCAGGGTTGGCGTTATCTGGCTCAGTTTATTGGCTCTGCTGCTCAGACGCTCACTGGCAAGAAGATTATTTCCTGCAGTTTCGTTGCTCAAAGCCGCCCAAAATACCGAGATCTGGCTCGGACCAATAATAGAAAACCTGCTCCAAAGAGCCTGGACGGAAACGTATTTTTGGCTGGAAAAAGCGCAAGAATATTTATGCCGGAACGCTTTCAAAACACAACAAAGAACATCGTGTAGAAACAAGACCTTGGATGCGTGTTTTGAAAGGCTTAATTCTTAAGGTCATGTATATGAGGGTAATCTAACTATTGGAAGCATGACCCGGAAATCTATCGGGAATATAATTCCCAATTCAACTGTTTCCAACCCTGTATTTCAGCTTCTGCCTGCAATTTCTTATCTGCGTTGATGGTAAATACCTCGTCAGCAAATAAACACATCGGCAGGTCATTCATGGAATCGGTATAAAATGAAATATGCTCCGGTGATAAGTTCTGTTCTTCGAGCCATTGCTTCAAGCGGGCAACTTTGCCTTCACGGAAGGTCGGAATTCCGTGAATTTCGCCGGTATAGCATCCATCTTTCATCACCATATCAATGCCCATGGCTGTCTGTATGCCAAAGGCTGACGCGATTTTCTTGACCACGAAAGAAACCGTCGCAGAGATAATAATGACAGGGATGTTCTGTTGCCGGTAAATATCCAGTTGTTTTTGGGCTGCGGGATAAAAAATAGGTTTGATTTTGGTTTCCACAAAATCGGTTAACCAGATATCGATTTGCGCTGAAGGAATGTGTTTAAGTGCTTGTAAACTGGCTGCCAGATATTCCTGCATATCCAGCTTTCCCGCACAGTAATCAGATATCATTTTCTGATCGGCTTCTATAAAACGAGGATCGGTAATGATCTCGTTTTCCCATAGATATTTTGTCCAGAGCTGGGCGGAATCCCCACCAATCAGTGTCTCGTCCAAATCAAATACAGCGATTTGTTTTGCCATTTTTGTAATCCCTGGTTTAAGGCCAGTGTTGAGAAGGAGAGTTAATATAACAAGATTAAAGACGAAATAAGATAAAAAGGAGTATGCTTTATTCGTGTTGATTTTGAACAATATATGATGGAAATAATCACACAACCCATGACGGAACAGAGACAGATGACGCAACAAAAACTGACAGGTACAGAACGGGGCTGGTGGATTGTCAGTCTTGAGAATCAGGTTTGGCTACCACAGGGAGTGTTACCATCAGGAACGGCTAATCAGTGGTTATTGCAAGGCCATATGGCGCGGCCTATCGGCGAGTGGCAGGGGGAAACGGTGTGGCTGATTCGCCATAGAATGACTTCAAATATGTCTTCTCCCCGTTTAATTGCTGATCGGGATGCCAAATTATTTCAGATGGTAGGACGCGGCGTCCAATTGGCTGAATTTTATCGTTCACACCGTTATTGCGGCTACTGTGGGCATGAAATGCAGCATAGCCAATACGAATGGGCCTGTTTATGCAGTCATTGCGAAGAGCGTTATTATCCTCAAATTGCACCCAGTATTATCGTGGGTATCCGTCGTGATGACCATATTTTGTTGGCACAACACCAACGCCACCGTAATGGCATTCATACTGTACTTGCCGGGTTTGTTGAAGTGGGGGAAACGCTGGAAGAAGCGGTCCATCGTGAAGTGATGGAAGAGAGCGGCATTAAGATCCGTAACTTGCGTTATGTTGCATCCCAGCCATGGCCTTTCCCGAATTCATTAATGACGGGGTTTTTAGCTGATTATGATAGCGGTGAAATCAATCATGACCCCGTTGAATTGGTCAGTGCAGATTGGTATCGCTACGATGATCTTCCCCTTATTCCCGGGCCTGATACGATTGCTCGCCGTCTGATTGAGGAAACGGTTGCATTATGTCGTCAGCAGTGATGTTAATTGATCAATGAGTTGTGTATAAAAATGAGAGCTACCTTACCAAAACGGGTAACTCTCAATCACTTAAGGTTCAGTAGCAGATTAAGGCTGTTTTTGTTCCTTCAGGCCCCGGTTTTTCAGCATAGATTCAATACTTGGTGGCTTACCGCGCCAGTCAATATACAGCTTTTCCAAGTCTTCACTATTACCACGTGACAACACCTTATCGCGGAAACGTTGACCATTCTCTTCCGTTAGGCCTCCGTGTTCGGTAAACCAGGCAAAAGCATCGTCTGCCAGCATTTCGGTCCACAGATAAGCATAATAACCGGCAGCATAACCGCTACCCCAAATGTGTTTGAAGTAGCTGGAACGATAGCGCGGCGGCACGTAGCTGATATAGATGTTGTCTTGTTGCAGAGACCCGGCTTCAAACTTATCCACGTCCTGCTGTGGCTGATCAGCGGTCAGCATATGCCAGTGCATATCCAACAACGCGGCTGACAGCAGCTCGGTCATGCTATAACCTTTGTTGAATTTGTCAGCCTTATTGATCTTATCCACCAACGCCTGTGGCATTGCCTCACCGGTTTGGTAATGCTTGGCGTAATGGGCAAACACCCTGGGATCACGCGCCCAATACTCATTAAATTGTGATGGAAATTCCACAAAATCACGGGCGGTATTGGTACCGGACAGGCTCGGATATTCCTGATCAGCAAACATGCCGTGTAAGGCATGCCCAAACTCATGGAATATTGTGATCACGTCATCATACGACAATAGTGCAGGTTGGCCCGGCGCAGGTTTGGTAAAGTTGGCGACGTTGTAAATCACCGGTTGGGTTCCGATGAGCTTTGATTGATCGACAAAATTACTCATCCAGGCTCCGCCACCTTTGTTGTCGCGCTTAAAGTAATCGGTATAAAACAACGCCAACGGCTTCCCGTCTTTATCGAAAACTTCATACACGCGGACGTCGGGTTGATAAACCGGGATGTCTTTGCGCTCTTTAAAGGTAATGCCATACAGCAGATTGGCGGCATAGAACACGCCATTGTTCAGGACGTTATTCAGCTCGAAATACGGCTTAATCTGTGATTCATCCAAATCATATTTTGCTTTGCGTACCTGCTCGGCATAAAACGACCAATCCCAGGCTTCCAGCTTGAAGCCCCCTTTTTGCTGGTCAATCACCGCCTGAATGTCTTTGGCTTCGCGTTCAGCGCGTGCAGTTGCCGCCGGTACAATATCACGCAAGAATTTCAACGCGGCTTTAGGCGTTTTTGCCATCTGATTTTGCAGTTTCCACGATGCATAATCCGGGAAGCCCAGCAACTTAGCCTGCTCAGCACGGATCTTCGCTAACCGGGCTAAGGTTTGACGCGTGTCATTATTGTCACCTTTTTCAGCTCGGGTCCACGATGCCTCAAATAACGCCTTACGCGTATCGCGATCTTTCAGGTCTTGCAGACTCGGCTGCCGGGTGGTGTTTTGCAATACCAACAGCCATTGTTTATCTAGCTTACGCTCACTGGCGGCCTGCGCAGCCGCGGCAATTTCGCCATCGGACAACCCGTCCAGTCTGGCTTTATCCTGAATCGCCAGCGCGCCATTTTTGGTTGCTGCCAGCAGTTTGTTGGTAAACTGGGTACTGAGTGTAGCTGCTTCCTGATTCAAAGCCTTTAATTTTGCTTTATCCGCGTTAGATAAGTTGGCTCCCGCTAACTCGAAGCTTTGATAAGTCACTTCCACCAACCGGCGCGATTCCGGATCCAGATTCAATGTCCCGCGCTGCTGATAAACGGCTTTGATACGGTTGAACAGTTTACTGTTCAGCATAATTTCATCATTCATCGCCGCCAGCTTCGGTGAAATTTCCTCATCCAGTTTTTGCAGTTTGTCAGTGGTATTAGCCGACGTCATCGCCCCAAATACGTTCATCACCCGTGTCAACGTTGCGCCCGATTTCTCCAGAGCGACAAATGTATTTTCAAAGTCAGGTGTGGCGGGATTATTGGCGATCTTCTCTACTTCCTTCAGTTTCTGTTTAATACCGGAGGCAATCGCGGGTGCATAGTCTGTTTCTTTTATCTTATCGAACGGAGGAGCCTGGAACGGTAGTGCACTCGGGTAGAAGAAAGGATTTTTGTTCTTGTATTGCTGTTGATTAGCTTCACCAGTCACACTCATCTCCTTTATCTGATCACTTGATATGTTCGTGTGGTCAGATCCCAGTTTATTTTCTTCGGCCTGCGCCTGAGTGCCTAGTGCCAAGCCAATAGCCAGTACTAAAGTGGATAAACGCATCAATAGAAACTCCTCCATGTAAATCTAATAGGTTATTTATCAATGAAAATGACTTCATAAGCGCTTTGATATAGTCAATTGACTACAGGCAATTAACTAACGTAAACCAATTCATCCAACGGTTAACTGAAGAGCGCGAATAATGAAGGGTTATGGCAACGTGAGAAACGGCACTGCCTTCATGCAACACGTGTGTAACATGAGCGTAACATAATGAGAGCGATAAGCCGGTGTGCATAGTCCTTGTTCCGGGTTTTGTGACTCTGTACATAAATTTTTTCATCTGATGTCGTTCGGTTAAGAAAGGATTGGAGTTTGAACGTTTATTTATTGGTGGCCACGACGGAAGTTAGGCTTTCGACGTGTTATCATGCGAGCGCTTTTTGTTGATAATCAAGGGAGCTTGTCATGAATGCGTTGAAAAACGACCGCTATCTGCGTGCCTTATTACGTCAGCCTGTCGATGTCACACCGGTATGGATGATGCGTCAGGCGGGTCGATATTTGCCTGAATATAAAGCGACACGTCAGGAAGCGGGGGATTTCATCTCGTTATGCAAAAATACCGAATTGGCTTGTGAAGTCACACTTCAACCCTTGCGCCGTTTTCCACTGGATGCGGCAATCCTGTTTTCTGATATTTTGACGATTCCCGATGCGATGGGGCTGGGGCTTTATTTTGAAACGGGTGAGGGGCCGCGTTTTCACTCCCCGATTATGAATCATGCCGATGTGGAAAAACTGCCTGTACCCGATCCCGAAATGGAACTGGGTTATGTGATGGATGCTGTTCGTGCGATTCGTAAGGCGTTGGCAGGGCAAGTTCCGCTCATCGGTTTTTCTGGCAGCCCGTGGACATTGGCAACCTATATGGTTGAAGGCGGAAGCAGTAAAGCGTTCACTAAGATCAAGGCCATGATGTATGCCGAGCCTGCTACATTGCATCTGTTACTGGATAAATTGGCAAACAGCGTTATTCTATATTTGAACGCGCAAATAAGGGCGGGTGCTCAATCTGTCATGATTTTTGATACTTGGGGTGGTGTTTTATCTCATCGCGATTATTTGGAATTCTCCCTCCAGTATATGCATAAAATTGTTGATGGACTGATCCGCGAACATGAAGGCCGCCGTGTACCTGTGACCCTGTTTACCAAAGGGGGAGGGCAATGGCTTGAAGCAATGGCAGCAACGGGGTGTGATGCACTTGGTTTGGATTGGACAACGAATATCTCTGATGCTCGTCGTCGTGTCGGAGATAAGGTCGCCTTGCAGGGCAATATGGACCCATCCATGCTGTATGCGCAACCCGCTAGAATTGAAGAAGAAGTTTCGACAATATTGCAAGATTTTGGTGTAGGCAATGGGCATGTCTTCAATTTGGGGCATGGCATTCATCAGGATGTTCCACCAGAACATGCCGGTGCATTTGTCGAAGCAGTACACAGACTTTCAGCAAAATATCATCAATAACGATATTAGTAATAACAGTATGATTAATACAAAGGCACTTCGTCAGGAACAGGTAGAAAAATCACGGCAGGTTATTCGTCATGATGTTTTTTCTGCCTCTTTTACGCCAGAGTTCATTGCGGGTGCTGATGTCGGCTTTGAAAAAGATGGCACGGTAACCCGTGCCGCGATCGCGATTTTGCGATATCCCTCGCTAGAATTAGTCGAATACCAAATCGCAAGAACTGATACGGTACTTCCCTATATCCCGGGTTTACTCTCATTTCGTGAATACCCTGCATTGATGGCTGCATGGCAAAAATTAAGCCTGCGGCCTGATTTGCTTATGGTGGATGGTCAGGGTATTGCCCATCCCCGACGTTTTGGGATTGCCAGTCATTTTGGATTATTGGTCGATGTTCCGACAATTGGTGTGGCAAAAAGCCGTTTGTGTGGTGAACATGCCCCAGTAGGAGCGCTTCCGGGAAGTCGTCAACCATTGATGGATCATGGCGAACAGATTGGGGTTGTATTACAAAGCAAAAAAAGATGTAACCCTCTCTATATTTCCATCGGGCATAAGGTCAGTATTGATAGCGCGATCTTTTGGGTTGAGCATTGTTTGAAGGGATATAGGCTGCCTGAACCGACCCGTTGGGCGGATGGGATTGCCTCAAATAGGCCATTTTTTAAGCAAACAATGCAGAAAAATCTATAATTGCGGCGGAAATGTGTGGATATTCTTGATTTTCAGGTAAACTTCGACGCAAATTAGGCATCATGAGTAACGACCAATGTTAAGAAACCCGATTCACCTGAGGTTGGAGAAACTCGAAAGTTGGCAACATTTGACTTTTATGGCTAGTCTATGTGAGCGAATGTATCCCAATTATCAGGTGTTTTGTCTCCAGAGTGGGTTTGCAGATCCCGCACAATATCGCCGCATTTTGGATTTAGTGTGGGAAATCTTGGTCGTCAAAGATGCAAAAGTGAATTTTGATAGTCAGCTGGAAAAATTGGAAGCCATTATTCCATCATCAGAAAATTATGATATTTATGGTGTGTATCCAGCGATTGATGCGTGCATTGCATTGAGTGAAGTAATTCATTCTCGTCTGAGTGGCTCGACGTTAGAACATGCAATAGCAGCCAGTGAAATATCCATCCGTACTGTTGCCATGTTGGAAATGACGCAGGCTGGTAAGGAAATGACTGAGGATGAGTTAAAAGTATTACCTGCCATTGAAGAAGAATGGGATATTCAATGGGAGATTTTCCGTTTATTGGCAAATTGCGAAGAACGGGACATCGAATTGATTAAAGGATTAAAGGCTGATCTCCGTGAAGCGGGGGTTAGCAACATCGGCATAAATTTGGAGCAGTAACACATAAAACGTGACTTAATGCTTGATTTGCCGTATTTAAAGGCTTCACATTTGCCCTCACTCTGTTCTACATTGGAGGGCGAAAAGAAGTGGCTATCGGTGCGTGTATGCAGGGGTGCTGTCAAATCGGCATATCCGTCGCACTCGATGCTTTGCAAACGATAAACACACTGTAAGGATAATCTATGAATAAGACCGAATTAGTTGATGCAATTGCAGCAGGTGCAGATCTGACTAAAACTCAGGCTAAAGCAGCTCTGGAATCAACTTTGAATGCAATCACTGAATCTCTGAAAAATGGTGATGCAGTGCAGCTGGTAGGCTTTGGTACTTTCAAAGTTAACCACCGTGCGGAACGTACTGGCCGTAACCCACAAACTGGTAAAGAAATTAAAATTGCAGCAGCAAACGTACCTGCTTTCTCCGCTGGTAAAGCATTGAAAGACGCAGTTAAGTAATTGCATTGCGAAATAAAATAAGAGGGGGGAATTCAAAACCCCTTTTGTTGATTCTACAGGGGCTGTTTGCATTAGGGTTCATCTCTTTGCTCAGCGCCTGTTCGATTCAATCAAACACACCTCTTTTCAATGCCAGTGGTTTTACAACCGACGATGGTGTTATCCGTTTATGGCGTTTGAATGATCAAAACAGTAAGCCTCAGGTTATCATGAGCGTTTACAGTCCTTATCGTAATAACAATATCTATCATAGTAACAACACTATTGTTACTTTCTATGAATATCGTCATGGTAACTTGTGGCAGATTCGTCGCAATGTGCTTGATAACCCTCCGATCGCAGAAACATTACGTATCGATCAAAATAACTCGGCCATTTTTAATCTGCGGCAATCAGAAAAACGTAATGAACCACTTTCCGTCGATGATATGGCTCGCCTGCGGTTTGATGCCGGACAGATAGAGGAAACCAGTGATGCCTTAATTGCAGGAGATATTAAGCTATTACAGGGACATTGGCAGAATGGCAGAGTTACCACCTGTACTGGGAAACAGTTACTCGTTGAGTTTGAGCCTCATGATCAGAGATGGATTGAAGAAAGGCAAAACAACAGCTCTGGCCCATTGACTATTGCGTGGCTGGATTCGCCAGCAGGAAAACAGTTGTTATTGGTGGCTAATGATGATTTTTGTCGTTGGGAACCGACGAAAGATAAGCTGTAACGCTGTGACTTCCGCCGGTTTAATGGGTTTATTTCAAACGGGCAATGGCTCGGTAGCCAATATCTTTTCGATAAAAACACCCTTCCCAATCAATTTGTTCTGCTCTCAGGTACGCTTTTTTCTGTGCGTCTGCAATGTCGTTACCTAAAGCAGTAACACATAAAACACGTCCGCCCGCAGTGATAACATTTTCATCCTTAAATGCGGTGCCTGCATGAAAGACTTTTTCATCGGCATTCGTTTCCTGAACTAACCCGCTGATAACATCACCTTTGGCATAATTGGCCGGATAACCTCCCGCAGCCAGCACGACACCTAATGCAGGACGGGGATCCCATGTGGATGTTTTTCCACTTAATTGGCCTTTTGCCCCGGCAAGACACAGTTCAACTAAATCAGAATTCAAACGCATCATAATAGGCTGGGTTTCAGGATCACCAAAGCGGCAGTTAAATTCGATCACTTTGGGTTCTCCTTGTTTATCAATTATCAAACCGGCATAGAGAAAACCAACGTAGGTATGGCCTTCGGCTGCCATTCCTTTAACCGTAGGGTAAATAATTTTTTCCATAATGCGCTGGTGGAGCTCATCCGTTACCACAGGAGCAGGCGAGTAAGCGCCCATACCGCCGGTATTTGGCCCGGTATCACCGTTACCGACACGTTTGTGATCCTGGCTGGTTGCCATAGGAACGACATTATTGCCATCTACCATGACAATAAAGCTGGCCTCTTCTCCATCCAGAAATTCTTCGATAACGATACGGTGCCCTGCATCCCCAAATACATTACCTGCCAACATATCTTTAACCGCGCTTTGCGCTTCTTCCATCGTCATGGCGACGACGACACCTTTGCCTGCGGCCAAACCATCGGCTTTAATGACGATTGGTGTACCCATTTTTTCTAAATAGGCCAGGGCAGGCTCAACTTCTGTGAAGTTTTGATAAGCCGCAGTGGGAATATGATGGCGATGGAGGAAATCTTTGGTGAACGCTTTGGAGCCTTCCAGTTGAGCGGCTGCTTTTGTTGGGCCGAAAATCGTTAGCCCAGCTTGCTGGAAAGCATCAACCACACCGATAACCAGTGGAGCCTCAGGCCCCACAATGGTCAGATCGATATGATGACTCCGGGCAAACGCAAGTAGCCCATCAATATCTGTCGCAGCAATGTCTACATTTTCCAGATTCGTTTCCAACGCAGTGCCCGCGTTACCCGGTGCAACATAGACTTTATCTGCCAAAGGTGACTGTGCCGCTTTCCAAGCGAGTGCATGTTCTCTTCCGCCACTGCCAATAATCAAGATGTTCATCTGAGCCCTCGCTCTCTATATATAAAGAATATAAGGTGAAAATTATTAATGGCGGAAATGACGCATGCCAGTGAAAATCATCGCGATGCCATGTTCGTCGGCAGCAGCAATGACTTCATCATCACGGATAGAACCTCCGGGTTGAATAACACAACTCACACCCACTGCGGCGGCGGCATCAATACCATCACGGAATGGGAAAAAGGCATCTGATGCCATAACACAGCCCTGAACTTCCAACCCTTCATCGGCTGCTTTAATGCCTGCGATTTTGGCTGAGTAAACACGGCTCATCTGTCCGGCACCAATGCCAATTGTCATATTGTTCTTGGCATAAACAATAGCATTGGATTTGACGAACTTCGCCACTTTCCAGCAAAACAGGGCATCCTGTATCTCTTGTTCTGTGGGTTGGCGTTTGGATACAACCCGCAGATCATCTTTTGTGACCATGCCCAGATCGAGATCCTGAACAAGCAAACCACCGTTGACACGCTTGAAATCTAAACCTGCCACGGGTGAATGCCATTCGCCACAGGCCAAAACGCGAACATTGGGTTTGGTTGCGAGTATTGGCAGGGCTGCTTTATTAATAGAAGGAGCAATAATGACTTCAACAAACTGGCGCTCAATGATGGTTTGAGCTGTGATCGCATCCAATTCACGGTTAAACGCAATAATGCCACCAAACGCAGAGGTTGGGTCGGTTTTGAAGGCATTATCATAGGCGGTATGAAGATCAGCACCAATCGCAACACCACAGGGGTTGGCATGTTTGACAATCACACAGGCAGGCTCGGCAAAAGTTTTCACACATTCCAGAGCCGCATCGGTATCTGCAATATTATTATAGGAGAGCGCTTTGCCTTGTAGTTGGGTCGCTGTGGCAATCGAGGCTTCATTGAGTTGTTCTTCTATATAGAAAGCTGCATCTTGATGGCTGTTTTCACCATAACGCATATCCTGCTTTTTAATGAAGTTCAGATTCAAGGTGCGAGAGAAGCGCCCTGATGGTTGGTTTATCTCACCATAATAAGGAGGAACCAGTTTACCAAAGTAATTGGCAATCATACTGTCATAAGCGGCTGTATGTTCAAATGCCTTGATGGCTAAATCAAAACGAGTGGCTTGTGTCAGTGAGTTGTGATGGTTATCCATTTCTTCGATAATGTTGTCGTAATCCTGGCTGTTAACAACAATCGCTACATCTTTGTGGTTCTTAGCGGCAGACCGAACCATGGTTGGGCCACCAATATCGATATTTTCAACGGCATCTTCCAGAGAGCAATTTGGTTTCGCAACGGTTTGTGCGAAGGGATAAAGATTAACGACGACCATATCAATCGGTGAAATGTGATGTTGCGCCATCACTTCATCATCTTGCCCGCGTCGGCCCAGAATGCCGCCATGAACTTTGGGATGAAGTGTTTTAACCCGTCCATCCATCATTTCGGGGAAGCCTGTATAGTCCGAAACCTCAGTGACATTTAGCCCCGCTTCGGCCAGCAGACGAGCAGTTCCCCCTGTTGAAAGCAGTTCGACACCGCGACTGGATAAGGCTTTGGCAAATTCAATAACCCCCGCTTTGTCAGAAACACTCAGCAGGGCACGACGGATTGGACGAAGCTGTTGCATTGGTGTGATCCCTTGAATTTCGTAAAACAAGAATGTGCTATTGAGAAAAAACCACTGACTTCATAGAAAAAATGGCTTCTGCAATAACATTTCAAAACAACTTGAAAAAATCATGTGGCGATTTTTACTTCGCAGATTGTAACGCAAACGTTTGCGCGATGCTCGACAAATTTTACCGAAATATCCAATTGTGGATAAGTTTGTGTGTAAATGGGTATAAAACAGTGTTTTGCTGTGTAATGCAGCAAACGATAATATTTTTCGAAAAAAACTATTGTCAGCGCCGGAAAACTCCCTATAATGCGCCACCACTGACCGACGCTGAGCTGAGACACGCCGCCGAGGGAAGGGGAAGAAAAGCGAAAATAAACGCTTGACTCCGGAGGCAAAAAGCGTAAGATACGCAGCCTCGCAACCGGGCAGAGAACTGCCGGTTGCCAACGCTCTTTAACAATTTAATCAGACAATCTGTGTGGGCACTCGCAAGACACTATCCACGCCGAAAGGCGAAAAGATAACAAGTCTTGAAGAGTGACTGAACAGTTAATTCATTACGAACTAACAACAGTTTAATTCTTTGAGCATCAAACCTTTAATTGAAGAGTTTGATCATGGA
>NZ_LFCV01000174.1 GCF_001037465.1 Xenorhabdus khoisanae | reverse complement strand
AACTTGTATTCAGCAATACCCATATCAAGATCATGATCATTAAAAATCCAACCACTTCTTTCTATGATTAATTGGACTGCGTCTTTAGATGTTATTTTTTCTGGGAAATACCAAAAATTCATCTGATAAGAAGAACTTTTAACTATTTCCCAATCAGCATTGGTGCTATTGATCAATGAAAGAGATGCTGTCTCACCCATAATAACCTCTTTTATTAAGTAAATATTATAATTTACAAGAATCATTTGGAGTAGGTTATTATTAGTGTAGTATAAATTTAAAAGGGTGATTTCAAATTTAACCTGTAAATGTGCAAAGCATTAGTATGATTTACTTGATTTTTATCATTAACCTCGCCTATTAAGACGAGGTTTTTGTTATTTAGTAATATATAAATAAGCTGATTATTCTGCTAATAAGTATATTGCTTCATAAGGTTTAATTTTAATTTCATTCGCTATTTTTGCGGATGATGGATAATTGCTTATTAATACCTGCCATTCTTTGTGTGTAAGTGAAGCTTCTGGAGACCAAGATTGTGTTTCATCACTGAGATTGGCAATGACCAGCAGGGTTTGTTCCTGCCAACGACGCAAATAACACCACAGTGAGGGATGTTCAGGCAGTAAATCCAGATAATCACCATATGTCAGGATAGGTTGCTGCTTTCTCAATTTAACTAAATCGTGGTAGCAATAAAAGACGGAATCTTTATCCTGTAATGCGGCTTCGGCATTGATTTCCGGGTAATTACTGCATGGGACAATCCACGGGTTGCCAGTGGTAAAACCAGCATTTGCTGAATTATTCCACTGCATGGGAGTCCGGCTATTGTCGCGGGATTTCTGCGCCAAAATTGCCAATATATCCTCGGGCTGCATGCCTTGTTCAAGACGCTCCTGATACATATTCAGGCTTTCGATATCCCGATAATCTTCAATACGCGCAAAATGTGGGTTCGTCATGCCCAGCTCTTCACCCTGATAAATATAAGGTGTTCCTTGCATACCGTGCAGCACCATAGCCAACATTTTGGCGGATGTTTTATGGTGCTGGTGTTCATCACCAAACCGGGAAACAATGCGGGGCTGATCATGATTACACCAGAAAAGCGCATTCCAAGCCTTTTGATGCATACCCTGCTGCCATGTTGAGAAAATCTTTTTCAACTCAACATAATCGGGTTTTGCGCGCGTCCATTTCTCTCCATTCGGATAATCAACTTTTAGATGGTGAAAATTAAACGTCATGGACAGCGCTGTGCCATCCAGCGAGCTATAGCGCTGGCAGTGCTCAAGGCCAGTGGAGGACATTTCACCGACAGTCATCAATCTCTTAGGTTGAAAAACATCACGGCTCATTTCTTGCAGAAACTCATGGATACGCGGGCCATCGGTATAGAATCGACGGCCATCTCCACGCTCATCATTCGGGTAATCCTGCTGTTTTGAGACGAGATTAATCACGTCCAGCCGCAAGCCATCTACACCACGATCAGCCCAGAATTCACAGATTTTTTTCAGCTCAGCGCGAACAGGTTCATGCTCCCAATTTAAATCGGCTTGTTCTACCGCAAACAGATGGAGGTAATACTGCTGACTTGCCGCATGCCATTGCCATGCGTTACCACCGAATTTAGACTTCCAGTTATTGGGCAAAGTGCCTTCGGTGCCGTCTTTCCAGATATAAAACTGGCGATAAGGGCTATTAATATCTTGAGCTGCCTGAAACCATGGATGCAGCGTTGAAGTATGATTGAAAACCATATCCAAAATGATGCGAATACCTCGTTGATGAGCGTTTTGCACCAAATTGTCAAAGTCTTCCATTGAGCCGTAATCAGGATTAATCGCACAGTAATCGGCAACATCATAGCCATTATCAACTTGCGGAGACGGATAAATTGGGGTGATCCAGATAGCCTCTACACCGAGGCGTTGCAGATAATCCAGCCGCTGGGTAATCCCGTTGATATCTCCTGTGCCGCTTCCGGTACTATCTTGAAAACTCTTTGGATAAATTTGATAGATAACGCTATCCATCCACCACGGTTTTTGTTCGGTCATAACTATCCCTACTAATTTACTATGCCTGCTAATTAAGCAGGCCTGTTAATTTAATGAGCTTGCTACATTAATTGGTAATCTCATTGGATAATGCTGCTTTACGTTCATTTCTACGATAAGCCAGAACGGTCAGCACTAAAGGGACAACAATAGCGACAAGCATAGCGGTCAGGTAGACCATCCAAAACTGTGGTTTGATGGAAAGAATACCCGGTATACCACCAACACCGATGCCATTGGCGGTAACATGATTGAAGCCACAAATCAGCCCAGCCAGGCTTGCACCAATCATTGCGCAGAACATCGGGTAACGGTATTTCAGGTTGATACCATACATGGCAGGTTCAGTGACCCCCAGATAAGCTGAAATTGCCGCAGGAACAGAAACTTCACGCTCTTTCTGTTTCTTGCTCGCCCAAATAATGCCGGCTACGGCTGAACCTTGGGCAATATTGGATAACGCAATAATAGGCCAGATTGGTGTTCCGCCAGTGCTTTGGATCATTTGCAAATCGATTGCCAGAGTCGTTTGGTGTACACCTGTAATAACCAGCGGGGCGTAGAAGAAGCCGAACAAGGCGGCACCGATAGGGGCAAAGCTCCCTGTCATTAATCCTTTAACAGCCCAGGCAACGCCATCGCCGATAGCTCGTCCGGCAGGCCCTATCAGAGCATGGGCGAGGAATACCGCCAGCAACAGAGAGGTGACAGGGACAATAACAAGATAGAGGTAATCGGGTACCCATTTTTTCAGCCGCGTTTCAATCCATCCCAGCGTTAAACCCGCCAATAAAGAAGGGATGACTTGTGCCTGATAACCGACTTTATCAATGGTAAACCAGCCGAAATTCCAGACATCGGGAGTTTGCTGCCCAAGCAGATAAGCATTCATCAACTGTGGGGAAACCAGCGTAATTCCCAAAATAATCCCTAAGATTGGTGTTCCGCCCATTTTTTTGACAGCAGACCAGCAGATCCCGACAGGGAGATAGAAGAATATCGCTTCACCGATCAGCCAAAGGAAGTCATAGATAGTCTTCCAGCTAGGGTAGAGCTGGGCGAGTGACTTGCCCTCGCTGAACGGAATATCGCCGATCAGGTTACGGAAACCGAGAATTAAACCACCGCTTATCAGAGCGGGCAGTAATGGGAAGAAGATCTCGGCAAAATGTGAAATTGCATTTTCATACCATTTCATATTTTGGCGAGCAGCTTGTTTAACCTCTTCTTTATTAACGGATTGTTTCCCGGTGGCTTCAAGAAGGGCTTTATAATAAATATCTACATTTGTTCCAATAACCACCTGAAATTGACCGGCATTGGTGAAACAGCCCTTAACCATTGGTAACTCTTCAATGGCTTTGGCATCGGCATTTTCTGGTGTATTGAGAACGAATCTGAGGCGGGTGATACAATGACTAACGGAAGCGATATTTTCTTTTCCACCAATCAATGTAATAAGTTTTTCAATATCCTTTTGATTTACTTGTTTTTTCTTCATGCCTTTGCTCCTTTGTGTGGCAGGAGTTATAAAAAACGGAATTTTGCGATTAACAGAATGATTACTCTCGTGACGAGATAGTGAATAGACTGAAATAATAGCTGATTCATCCTAGTAAGATTTTAAACTTTTTAATATGAAAATATTTATCGTTTGAGTTTTAGATCACATTTTACGCCACTGATTTGAAATTAAAGATTTTTATATTTATAAAACTTATAGGTGAAACAAATTTGATTACTTAGCTAATTAATAGATATTTATTATATATTGTGTTTTATTTATATATTTTTGTAAGACAAAGGGAAAATGTATTGTTTTGTTGTTAAGGATTTTTAAAATGCATGGATTTTTATTCTGCCGAAAAAGAAATTATTCTATTAAAAAAATTAAAAGCAGATTTGGAAATTATTTTTATCGTATAAGATATTCTGGATTTAATCTCTCACTAAGATATTCTTCTATGACTTTATTTGACCAGATAGATCCTAGTAGCCATCTGAGTAAATTTCCTGCTGAGAGAAAAAGATTGCTTGATTATCTTAAGATCACTGAGGATTCGAAACAATGTTTAAGAGCAAGAAATCTACATAGAGGTACAAGTTTTTTTCCGGTGCCAAGAATGATTGGTTTTGTTGAAGGTGATTATGAAATGATAACGCCAGGAATGTTAAGGCGTTAATTAACTGATTTCGGTTAATTATTAATATTAAAATCATAGTTTAATTAATAGAGTGACTCTCAATAGTGAAATTTTTTAGAGACTAAGCAACCATCAGTTTCTTAAGCACCACTGATGGTTGCTTGAGTTCAATAAAGTTAAATTTCAATCTTGCTCGCAATATTTACTTAAATATTAAAATCAGCTCACTATATGTGCTTTATTAGTACTGATATGTTTCATCGGGGATTTATAAAATTCCCTATCAGGATAGTGTGAGATATGAACATCAATCAATTAAGAAGCTTTGTCGAGATAGTTAAGAATAATTTTAATATTACCAGCACCGCAGAAAAACTGTATACCTCACAACCGACAATTAGTAAGCAAATTAAGTTTCTGGAAGAGGAATTAAATGCTTCTTTATTTATTAGGAAAAATAATAACTTATTGGCATGAAGTCCGGTAGGTAAACAGGTGCATCAAATAGCCAGCAATATTCTTGGTCAGGTTGAGAAAATTAAAAAC
>NZ_LFCV01000173.1 GCF_001037465.1 Xenorhabdus khoisanae | reverse complement strand
AAATTAGAAAATCACGTAAAAAAGAGACTTCCATGAACACACTGAATATTATAAAAAACAATATGGAGTTGTCACACTCAGTTGAAATATTAGAAACATTATTAATACACTTATATTTATGCAGCCGGATATCAAATAAAGATCTTGCATTAAAAAGTGGCCTGCCTATTCCTATCATCTCTGCGTTTAAAAAAGAATTAATAAAATATAATTATGCTGAAAACAAAGGTGTTTTTAAATTAAATCCTGTGGGTGTTAAATATGTGCTAGATGAATTGAAATATAAATCGATTGATATAAGTAAATATAATTCCCTTTCATCCGATGAAAGACGAAAAGAGTTTGAAAATGAACTTTCAGTTTTACTGGAGCCTGTATATAACAGTAGACCAAAAGTTAATGTCTTGTTAGATCAAGCGCATGCAACATTAGAAACATCAATACGCCGGGTAATGCTATTACTTAATAACCCAAGGGTATTTAAACAAAATATTTTATTTCTAGGTGATGACGATCTAACTTCCTTAGCCCTAATGATGGCATTTAAAAAACTCGGCTACGATTCCTCAAAAAATATTTTTGTCAAGGATATCGATCAAAGCCTACTAACATTTATTCGAGATGTCGCAGAGCAAAATGATTTTGTCATTAATACTGAATACTTAGATCTAAAGCTCTCTAATGCATACACTAAAAATTTTGACATCGTCTTGACAGATCCACCTTATACATTAAGCGGATTAAAACTATTTTTATCACGTGCTATTAGTTTCACTAAAAATGATAATAGTGAGATTTTACTCTCTTTTGGTCAAAAAAAACCAATGGAAAACCAGGAAGTTCAAAGGTTATTCAATAATCAGAATCTTCTTATCAAGAATATTTATCCGCAATTCAATAAATATCATGGCGGAAGTATCATTAGTAATGTTAGCGATCTCTATGTTCTTTCTGTTACACCACAAACTTACCCGACAATTTCAGGAAAGAATAATTTTTCAGAAAAAATATATACTGGAGAAGTAAACCCCCGTATAAAATTTTATCAATGTAAATCATGTAATAATATGATAACCATTGGACATGAAAAAGACATATTAACAATAGAGCAGCTCATAGAGATAACTTGTAATAAATGTCACAGCACTAAATTTCAATATCGTGGTCAAGAAAAAGTGAGTTCATCGGATCATACGCGACAACTTGGCACTCACATTATTATAGACATGAAAGATTGTGATGCAGAGGTACTGAAATCTGTATCAACCCTTGAAAAAATCATGCTGGATATCGCCCATCAATGTAAGCTGAATGTTGTTACTTATAATTTTCATCAACTCAAACCATGGGGTGTTAGTGGTGCACTAATATTGGCAGAGTCACATTTTACTCTTCACACATGGCCAGAATATCAGTACGCTGCTCTTGATCTATTCGTTTACAATGAATTTAAATATCAAGATACCTTTATAATGCAGCTACAAACACAACTTAACGCCCAAGAATATGAATATAAAATATTACAGCGGGGTTTTTAATTTTAAAATCAATAGAATAACCTTTTAGCACCTTATTTAACGTTGAATTATTAAATTTATTCACTCAACAGAAAACTGATTGTTCATTAGCCTAGAGCGAAAGGCAATCAGTTACAGCATAAATATTATGAAGTAGCTTGAAATAGATATAAATCAATTTTTCGCAAGGAGTTAAATATCTAATTAATTGACATATTTTAAGGGGAAACTGATGACATACAAACCGCTTCACTCTCCCGAAATAAAATATTCATCATGGGAAACCAATGATGCACCGCTATTTATTGTACTTGGGCAATCCAATAGCTATGGTCACGGAACAGAATTACCACCACACGAAAGAATTATCCAAAGCTTAAGCAATGTATTCACCTTATCCCTGCCAGAAGTCTATGACATTAACTTTTCTACCATTAATTGGACAGGGTTAACCAGCTTTGGCAATGCTAATATTGGCGCCCCCGCCGGTTTACCTCGCGGCAATCAAGATCATCCTTACAACGCCGCCAATCGTTTCGCCAAATTTTGGCAAAATCATATCAATCAAGGTAATGCACTGGGTTTACCAGATCTTTACGTGATTTTAATGGGCTGGGGCGGACAGGGAATGTATCTGGATAATCCACCCGATAATCGCTGGGCACCAGAGCGCAATCCACAAGATGTAGAATCCCTTTATCCCCGTGCGATCAGAACATTACGCCTGGCCGTTCAGTCACTACATAAAATGGGCAAAAATCCACGTATCTTAGCTATTCATTGGAATCAATGGGAAGCTGAAACTGAAATTTTGGCGGCAGCCAAAGCATCAGAGATAAATTTCACCCGCATTATTACAGGGATTAGCAATGCTATAGGTTCCTGTTATATTCCGTGGCGATTGTATTACCCACTTTCGGTGGCATTTGATCCCCTCAATACCAGTTATGTGAATGAGGCAATTGAAGATATCATTGCCGCTGATCCTAAATATCGTACCCTGATTGATGCAAGGAATTCGCCAAATTACACCGGCATCGCTTCCGATTATGGTGTTTTCCTGCATGATGAGATGCATTACGACGGCACTACCCAAACCTGGTTCGCACAACAGGAATGGGAATTGATTTTATCCGGTTACCGGGGTGTTAAGATATAAGTCACATCATATGGCGGTTTATGCCGCCATCGATTTCCACATCAAACTTCTGCTTAAGTCCACGCTTCCCTGATTCGGTTAATACCAATTCCCGGCTGTCCAATTGCCTGATAGCCCATTTTTTCTTTAAAAAAGCATCAAGCAACGATGCCCCTAAAAAACCGCCAAGATGAAAATGCCGCTCACTCCAATCAAGACAGGAACAGGCAAATTTTCGCCGCGAAGAGAGAGCCATATGACTGCCTATATCAAGCGAAATCAGAAAATCTTTGCCTGTTGGCGTTAACTCATAATTGTCCGTCATCCAATGATTTACCAACAAACTATCATGAATTTTTACCGCAATTTCCCCTGCCATATGGTCGTAACAAGTTCGGAAAAAACGCAAAGATTGGGGTGTGGAAATTTTGACAATATCGTTATATCCGCCATTAGCAAAACACATCATATTTTCCAGCAACTGAGCGACTTCTTTGTTATAGATTTTAAAATAACGATGCCGCCCCTGTTTAATGCAGCTGATTAAGCTTTCTTCTACCAGACGATTTAAATGGGCGCTGGTTGTTGATGGAACAACATCAGTAGCAGCACTTAATTCTGTCGCGGTATAAGCACGCCCATCCATCAGCAAAAATAACATGCGGGAACGGGTGTAATCAGCCAATACCGCAGCAATGGCAGAAACTCGTTTCTCAAGAGTGAATTCATGCATATTTTGATAAACATCGAAGTGACAGTGATTGCAGCAAGGTAGCTTAGATTTTTTTATCCTTCAAGGAAACGATAATGTTAGCTGTCATATTTGAAGTCGAAATCGCAGAAAACCAAAGTGAACATTATTTTGATACCGCTGCTGCCCTCAGACCATTATTGGATACCATTCCGGGATTTATTTCCGTAGAACGCTTTCAGAGCCTCAATAATAACAATAAATATCTTTCACTCTCCTTCTGGCGTGATGAAGAGTCTGTAAAACAATGGAGAAATACTTACCAGCATCAGGAAGCACAAGCGTTAGGGCGCAATGGGGTGTTTGTGGATTATCGTTTGAGAGTCGCTGCAATTATCCGGGATTACGGGATGTATGCAAGGGAAGAAGCACCAACAGAAAGATGAACAGGCAATAAATTATTAATGGCTTATTCTGCATAATTCTTATTGGGAGATAATGTTCAACACCATTATCTTCCAATAATCATCATAGTCAGTTTGGCGGGAATGGACAATCCGTAAATCGACCAAAAAACATCCAATACCAGTTTCCAATTGAAAATATAACTGTCAAAAAATAAACTATCGACTGTAATTTACTCTCTGCAAATCCTTTTACTCCCTTCATCATAAAAAGAATCATAAAAGGTAATAAAAAGACCAAACACAGAGGGGCTGTCAATTTTCTGTCGTCATTAACTACAAAAGTATTTACTACATCACAAACTGTATTGACCCCCTCTTTCCCAATCATCCAGTCATGATCGACTGTCGAAAAGCACCCAATTAATATTGCACTGTACAAAATAAAGATAATACAAAAGAGTATACTTATAGTTTTCATGTTTACTTATTCTTATCATCAATAGT
>NZ_LFCV01000172.1 GCF_001037465.1 Xenorhabdus khoisanae | reverse complement strand
TTCCTCAAAAAATTTCATTATTCAAGCTTAAAACTAACTCAATAAAAAATTAGGCTATTTCCTTAATTTCATATATTAGAAAAAATTTCAGCTCTCATCATGAAAAATAGTTATCAATCGATAACATAAAATTATCCTTTATAACTTCCATAATAAAAAAATGATAAAACGCGAGAGACTCAATTTTCACTCATTAGGAAAAAATCTTCACGTAATTCCGTTCCCTTGCATTAAAATAATATGTGAATTTTGCTATCCGATGATAAAAAAACAGGCCCAATTAATGAGCCTGCTTCGAAGTTTAATAATTATCCAGTCAGATTATAGATTGTGGGAGTATACAAAGCAATTTACTTGGAAATTTATTATTCTCCTTCCTCTTCATGATAGAGCTATTTCCTAGAAAAGTAGAATTATTAGCAACATATACGTAGGCTATTTTTTCACCACCTTCTTCTCCTATTAGTTGAAGATAACTACCTTGTCCATTACGTGGAAAAGAATTTCCATCATTTGGATAATCATTCAGCAAAGAATATTTGCCAGGCTTAGAACTAAAATAACCCAGCATATCCGGAGAGACTGATCTTAATTTACTGAGATTAAAAACTTTGCTTGGTTCAAGAGTTTCACATGAACTGTTTTTATCCCCTAGTTTCGCATTAATATCAACAGAATAACCTGGAATCAAAAAATATCTCTTAGGATTGAATTGATATGAAACAATATACTTTTCTCCTGTTGTCTTATTAGTAACCTTAGCGGTGACTTTTACTGGTTCAGGTTTGAATTTTTGAGGAGGGAACACCAAAACCGGCCCGCCTACACTTGATTTCACCTCAATAGAAGAGCCTGCTGGAACATCATATTGAATATCGTATTTATCATTATCATTATTATAAAGCCCCTGATCGAACACATTTCCAGGGCCATTGGAAGTTCTATAAGTCAATACATATTGCATAAAATTCATGACAGTAAAAGGTCTTCCCAAAGATGACAGGTTAACGGGATAATTACTAGCAGAGCCGTCAGCCACCATCGACATTACATTTGCTTCCCTTTCTACCTCATTGAAACGCACTTTTTTAGCTTTCGCAGACAGGGACTTGTTATTAATCTTAACGGTTACCTGTGCCTCCACACCGTCAAGTCCCGCGCTACTTACCAAAGATGCCGTTAAATACCCCTTATCATCGGTCGTATTCTGCACATCGATAAATATTAAACTCTCTGGTGGGTCGTACTTATCAGACACCACTTCCCAGGAAATATCTTTAAATGTCTGATTTTTGATCGGCTTCCCGTTTTGCGAATCTAACAGCAATACCTTATAGGCAAATTTATTCTCCATATCCGCAGGCAGTGGTCCCTCAGGCGATACTTCCACTGAACCTTTAATTACAGCATCAGAAGGGTCCTCTGGAATAAAGTCAAAAAGCTGAGATTGTATTGCTACTCCGCCATTGAGGGTGAGTCCTACTCTGGCATTTTTAATTCCCTGCGTACTTCTCAATACTGCCTTTAATTTTCCCTGACTATCCATCTTACTATCCACTGCGGTTATTGATGCACCCGGTGCAGCAGGAAGTGAGATTATGTTCCAGACAGGGACTACGGTTGGATCTTTATAAGGCTGACCATCTTTACCGGCCACTGTCGCAGTAACCGTGTATTCGCTGCCATTTGCTTTGAGTGAGGTAGATGACGCTTCAAAATCAAATGTAACGTTCAGTTCTTGCTTATCTTCAACAAACTCTACGGGATCAAAATAGACAGGTGCATCAGATGCGGGGGGTATCCTTCCATGATCTGTATTCACTCCATACCCATCTTCGTTCTTTATCACAACGCCTACCTTAACGGTCTGAGCTTTAGTACTCTGCACTGTGGCAAAAAGTTGCCCTTGTTCAAGTGTCCCTTGTTTATCTGAAGAAAAGGAATTTTGTATGATCACATCGGTGCTCGGCTCCGTAACCCATTTAACAAAGGAGTCTGGGCCTAAGTCACCATTAACCGGAGCACCAAATTCATCGACTACCACAGCCCTGAAGATGTAAGCATTGTTTGGGTTGTTTGAACCTTTAATGAAAACAGGGCCATTCGGTGCAGATTCCATTTGAGTAAGGCGTAATGAATATTGGCCAAAACTAATGGGTTCCGTTTTATTTACCAGTATCTTAGGTACTCCCGGAATTTCAAGATACACCTTGATATCTTTTGCCGGTCTAACGGAAGTTAATTTCACAATCAATTGACCCTGCGAATTGGTTACATTAGGATGCGAATCAAATTCGGGCACATAGACATCAAGATTTTCAAGATCTTCTTCTGTCGGCATACCCGGATATTCATAGGTCCATTTAGCCTCCTTAAATTCGGTATGACTGAGTGGGTGATTGTCTTTTCCGCTACTCACGGTTACGGTCAATGTATACGGTGCATTGCCATCAGCACCGACAGGGCGGTTGGCGGTAACGCTTGTCTTCACCGATATGGGTTCAACCACCACGTGTATTATTTTCTTTCCGGACTGCTTGCCTGTTTCGTCCTCTGCAACAGCAAAAATTTCGTAACTGTTTGTACCTTTGGGATTATAATTCGGCAGAGTGAGGTCAATAGTCTGACCACCTTCAAGAGGAATATTGCCCTTATTCTCATAGAATGCCCCATCGGCTGACCAGGTTACCGTTTTAATGGATTTATCCGCTCTGATGTCTGCGGTTATTTGCCTTTTCTCGCCGCTATATCCGGTGATGGTGTCAGGCAACATCATTTCCAGTATGGCTTTTTTCCTGTAATCCAGAACAATGTTGTTATTCCTTTCAACCAGATCATAACGGCTTCCGGCCAATGTACGCATAGAATCCACGCTATCTGTCGAGAGCTGGACCCCCAGAGGCACACCAAATCGGTAGTTCAGATTGGCCAGGAATAAGGTTTCGCTATGCCCGCCACTGCCATGCTTATAGTCCACTCCCATTGTCACCAGCGGGACAGGCGTATAACTCAACCCGAACCGGGCAAGGCTGGGGTTTTTCTGTTTGGTGCTGCGATTGAACAGAGAAACGTTATCGCCAAAGTACTGCTCATAACCCAATTTTCCCCCCAGATTGGGATAAGCAGGCAGGAAAAACTCACCATTGAGATCAAAACCATTGGCAGGACGTTCTTCGAAATCTTTATCTTCCATAGACTGATGCCAGTCACTCAAACGCAAATAGGTATTGGCAGAGAGTTTGACATAATCTGCCCAGGCTTCGCCCCCTAACCCCATACGCTTATTTTTACCCGTGACGTCATAATCGTAGAAAGTATTTAAACCATACATCCAACCGGGAGTGAAATAACGCCCCCCCAAACCGAAGTTTACGGTATTTCGGCTGTCTTTATTCCGATAGCCAACCTGAGAAAAAAATAGCCAATCCGCTTTATTGTCATAAAGCGGCAGCAGAAAATCTATTGAGCTATTATCCAGTTTACCTTTTCTATCCATGGAGAAATTAATTTTTGCTGTACCAAACTGAGACAGCCATTTTTGTGCCTCCCCGGTGACTGTGCTATTTAATTTACCCAGCGCGTAAGATTTGGCTTGTTCGGTCAGTTGCGATGGCGAGGATGTCAGAATACCACCAACCTTTTGCAGGTTTTGGGCGATCAACTCCATGTTCACATCTTCCTTATTATCTCTGTTATCTTCATTTTCTGTTCTCTGTAAAGATCGCTCTTTTACCTGATGCTCAGATTGATCTTCCCCCACAGCCAGAGCACCCATGGGTATAAAGGGTAAAAATAAAGAATATATAAAAACCGAAAAACGAGTGAACTTATTACTCATGTACGAGTCCATATATAAATACCTCATAAAATATGAGCCATTGAGCAGATTTTAAGTATTAGACGTCAGATAAACTTAAAAAAAACAATATTTCTATGCACTTAACATACATTAGGAAAAGTTTTATCATTATGCGTAATGAAAAATTATTATTGCCTGATAACCAAAAGTAATCTTA
>NZ_LFCV01000171.1 GCF_001037465.1 Xenorhabdus khoisanae | reverse complement strand
CTGTCTCTTGATCACATCTCTAGCTCAAGAGACTGTGCAAGCAGGTACCCCTCAAGGAGGGTTTGTAATATGAACCATCCTTCCCATAATCTTTCCCATCCTACTCGACCATTACGTTTTGAATCGTACCAACCCGCAAGCTTGCCGAGGTTAATATAGGCCCAATAGAGGCTTGGTGCTTTCTTTGGGGGCTTCGATTTGTTTTGCTTTGACCACAGTAATTTCCACGCGAGCGGACTCAGGATCATTTCACAGCTCTGCTTTTCTGCTTCCTCTTTATTAAGCCCCAGATAACGCAGTTGATGAAGACGGACTGCAATAAACGCGAGTATCACCACCATGCGTTCTAAATTCTCTTTGCTCTGCATGCGTAACTCTTCAACCTGAGTTCCGCCGCTTTTCCACGCTTTGTGAAATTCTTCGATCAGCCACCGTTTTTCGTAGTAATCGAGAATACGCTTGGCATCTTCTTTTGTTTTCACGGGCTCTGAGGTCAGAATGTGCCAGCTCAGGCCATCATGATTTCCCGTTTCTTGACAACCGACATAGTACAGTGGGACGGAGTCACCGATTTTATTCGCCGGGATTTTTACGGTCACCGCCGCATAACGAACTTCGCAGTGTGCGTCACGCGCTTTTCGCCCGCCTTTTTGCCTCACTTGAACCGTTCTCATATCCGCATACACCAAGGCGCCACTGTAATGATAAAGCTTGTCGGTACTTTCTTCTATGCGGCGGCTTTGCATAGAGCGAACGACAAAGCGCTGATGATTTGAGACCTTATAGGTCAGATACTCGATAATATCGGCTTCCCGGTCACAGACCGAGATAACTTTCCGCATGTCAGCACCGAGGCGGGCTTCCATTGCGCGTGAAGCCCGTTCCCATTTATAGCTTTCTTTGTCTTTATAAGCTCTGCTCGCATGATATTGATTTTGCCCGTAAGCCTGAAGGTCTCTGGTCCAACGTGCCTGTTCAATGAGCCCAACGACCTGTTGCTTATCAGGCGCAAAGAGCAGAACGGAATGAGCATGCATACCTCTGGAATGCTTATTGGATGTGGTGTGCCCCATCTCATCTCGAACCGTAGGGTGGAGAAATTCCAGCGAGGTCGTATCTTCAAGCGCGAGGAGGCAATCATAGTGCTTAACCTGCTCAGCGGTGGCGGCAAAGCCAGCTTCTGCGATAGCTTGAGGATTAATGGCTTGATTGCGAGTAAAACGATAAGCGGCTTCGATATCCGCAGGGGATTTTAAAGATTGCACGAGAGACTCTCCTAAATGATTTGCAAGAGAAGAAGTCAGCTTGATTAGGCGCTTAGTGCGGCGACTATCCCCTAAATCAGCATATTGAAAAGTTTCTTTTGCCCATTGTTCAGCATCTGTTGAAAACATCATACGTGACCTCAGCGTAGTATTTTTTATTGAGATCAGCCAGGTAGAAAAAGGTTCAAAAAAATCCCTCGATTAAATCGAGGGATTTGTGTAGAAGAGACAG
>NZ_LFCV01000170.1 GCF_001037465.1 Xenorhabdus khoisanae | reverse complement strand
GCTAAATACTTTATTTGAAAGTTATGGTCGCCAATTTGCAGTTAATTTCTCTTGAGGACTTAAATAAAATTATTGGGTGAAATCATGACATATGAAGTGGTAGAGGGAACTTATGCAGGAAAACAAGAGCATTCTATTGATGATCCTATTTTAGATAAGGCCGTGGCAGCATTAGAAGGTGCTTCAATTAAATTTTCTACCGATGTAATTAACGATGCTAATGTCAGACAAAGCTATACTTCAAATATTAAAATAGCGGTTTCTGAAATTAAGAAGATGGTGAGTACAAAAAAAATCTCAGTGAAAGAAGCTGCTGAATTTTGTTATGAAATGCGAAATAACATTATGGCTGAGCATAGAAAATTTACGTCAGCACAAGGATTGGCCTTTGCAGAAAGGCATAAAAAATCCCCTCCAACTTTTGAAAATTTAATGGATAAATACTCTCAGAAAAAATTTGGAAAAGTATTTGGTAGCCTCACACCAAACCAAAAAAATTCGATTTTCTATGAAATTATAGAAGCGTCCTCAAGAGATAATCCAAAATTTACAACAGCTAACAAAAGGTTAAAGATCATAGGGAAAGTAGGCACAATCTTTACGGCAATATTAGCTACACATGAAATATTGAATGCTGAAAATAAACCTAAAGAAGCGGTTAAACAAGGAATACAAATTGGTGGTGGGGTCGCAGGTGGAAGTCTCGCTGGCTTAGCGGTAACTCCATTATGTGGCCCTGGTGCTCCCGTTTGTGCTATTGCTGTGGTGTTATTGGGTAGCATAGCTGGAGGTGTTGCCGGTTCGGTAGTTGCGGATGCTTTAGATGAAGAAATAGAGGAGTTTACTCGTTGGGCAATATACTGACTGACATAGATTTATGTGAAGCGCTATCTGATATCTTTGTAGATAATGAGGTTGACTATGAGTATATAGCTTCTGTAGCCAAACATTTCCCGCTTGAACATGTTGAGATGGTCTTTTTCGAGTGGGTAGCTCCGGTGTGTTATACCAATGGATTTACTCCTGTACCTCCTGTATGGACTTTTTTTGATCGTGAGCAACTTTGGGAAGATATTCAAATTGTTAGGGAGAAAAAAATAATGGGAAATAAAATAGAAAAAATAAAAATGGATATTAGACAGTGTTTTTTACGCAGGTATCTTGCAAAAGATTGGCAATATTTAAAAAAAAGACTGGTTGATTAAGGTTACTAATTTATATCAACTATATTGACGATCATTGTTAGTATAACCTTACAGATAATAGGTATGTGATGATGTATGTCATATAATTATTAGTGTTTTCTGAAAATAGCACTTATTGTAATTTATCAACCACATAAAGGAAAGATAGTTTTGATTAAAAAATAAAAATACACGGGTATAGAATTTATAAAAAGTTAGTGCTTACTCCAAATTCAAAATTAAACATTATTGTAGGTGATAATGAAGCAGGTAAATCAACTTTATTAGAGGCCATTGCATTAGCTTTAACAGGACGAGTTAACGGACGAAGTGCATCGGAAGAGTTTAATTCGCATTGGTTTAATACTGATTTTGTGAATGATTTTTTACTTGAGCATAAAAAGGGTGAAAGGGTTTCTTTTCCAGAAATTAGTATTGAATTATTCTTCGATAACCAACCTGAATTGCAAGCTCTATGTGATGTGATGGACGCCCCCTTTTTCAGTAGAAAACAGTGCCATCTTTTCTCCGATGTACTGAATTGCGGGAGAACATCTCATGAATACGATCAAAGTCGTTGGCATTGACCTCGCCAAAAACGTTTTTCAAATCTGTGTCTGGATGGAAGACGGTTCTGTTGCTGCGAACCGAAAAGTCTCACGACAAAAATTACTGGATGCCATACGGACTTTTCCACCGGGAACCTTCATTGCCATGGAAGCCTGCGCGACTTCCCATTATTGGGGCCGGAAATTGCAGGCTATGGGTTATCATGTTCAACTTATTCCCACCCAGCATGTCAAAGCGTTTAGTCATCATCAAAAAAATGATGCTAATGATGCACTGGCTATCTGCGAAACAGCCTGTCGGCCCGGTCTCCATTTTGTTCCCATCAAAACCGTAGAGCAGCAAGATATCAAGGCGTTGCGCAGTGCCCGGCAGCTTATGGTGGAACAACGTACCGCCCTCGCCAACCAAATCCGGGCTTTTCTTGCCGAACAGGGATTCGTAGTGCCTGCGGGTATTCAGAAACTGCAGCAATATCTGCCTGACATTCTGGAAGACAGTGATAATACTCTATCCGGTGTGCTGCGCCGTTTATTACATACACTGTGGGGATCACTGCAGGATTTGAACATCGGCATGCATGAAATGGATAACGAAATTGCAGCACTGGCTCGTCAGCAAACGGGTTA
Source organism: Xenorhabdus khoisanae (assembly GCF_001037465.1). GTDB lineage: Bacteria > Pseudomonadota > Gammaproteobacteria > Enterobacterales > Enterobacteriaceae > Xenorhabdus > Xenorhabdus khoisanae. Next base: position 634 of record NZ_LFCV01000170.1, on the reverse strand, counting down.
TGAACATTTACTGACCATTCCCGGTGTCGGTCCCCTTATTGCCGCTGCTTTCGTGAGTGAAGTCAGTTCACTCCAATTTGCCAATGGCCGGCAACTTTCAGCCTGGTGTGGTCTGGTTCCCCGACAACATAGTTCCGGAGGAAAGAGTCGGCTCTCCTCCCTGAGCAAACATGGAAACCGTCATCTTCGAACGTTAATTATTCACGGTGCCCGTGCAGTGATGCGCTGTGTTCAAAAACGGCATGACCGTTTAGGGGAGTGGCTGAAGACATTGATTGCCCGGTGCGGATTTCTGAAAGCGACGGTGGCGTTAGCTAACAAACTGACCCGGATTATCTGGCGTGTTTTGAAGGAGGGCGTGGATTTTAATATGCAGAAAGCTTTTTTATCCATTAATTGAGTAAGTGAGTCAAAACAGACGCATTATCGAGTTTGCAAACATTGATGAGAAAACGGCTACCGTCCCTGTCATAACCTGAATTGGACCAAGGTAGTGACATACCGATGCATGTGATAAGGAAACAGGGCGCGGATGACATCATGGCACGGGCAAGTGAGTCCATAACGATGCCGGATATATGGTCGCAAACCGTTCTATTCAATGCTTGCACAGCCGGGAGCGTCCATATATGGT
>NZ_LFCV01000169.1 GCF_001037465.1 Xenorhabdus khoisanae | reverse complement strand
GTTTGTCTCCTGAATAAAAAAAGAAAACACACTATGACAAAAGATTAATTAATCGGATATGTGCGGTTAATTAGGCGCTTACACACTTTCTGAGCCTGGGGTTATCGGGTCGCGCAAGGGAATTTCCCCCCTGCGCTTCCACGGAACCGGACGTGACAGTCTCCCGTCATCCGGCTCTTGTCGTTGACCGTTCGCGCCGCGTACAAATTTCCCAGTGTGCAAACAGACTAGGTTTAATGCTCCGTATTCTGCCTAACCATTCATACGCCTGAGCCAAACTACCGTGTACTCGCTTATATTTGCGGGTAATCCATTTAGCAAGGTGCAGATCTACATGACTGGCTATACGGTCCATTGCTAACCGATAAAAGCGCCCATAGTACTTAATCCAACCTCGTAACATGGGATTGATCCAATGTGCCGTGACTTCCAGCGACAACGGGGTTTTGTGACTCAAATCCCAGCCCCGTACTGCCTGCCGGATTGCCTTCGCAGCCCTGGCGCTCATTGCTGGCAGGAAATTCACCGATACAGACCAGCGTGGCATAACGCCATATGTCAGAAAATTTACTCAGATCCCGGCTGCTCATTTTCCGGCCTTCTCGTGCCAATTTCAGCAGTCGATTCTGGTGAACGGAAAGTGCAATTCCCTCAGGCAGGGCCAATTCCGCAATAGCATTCAGACGATCAATATGTTGCAGGACATTTTTACCGTTAATTTTACCCGGTGGCTGAAGCAGCCATGCCAGACGGGAAGGTTGTTCACCATCCGATATAAGCAGACTATCCAGAACTATTTTATGCTGCTTTTCCAGCGGTGCGATAAGAGCAGAAAATACCATTCTGTCGGCGAGTGTAGCGGCTTCAGCAAGCATTCTTTCAATCACATCGATAGAGGGAAAAATAATGTTATTGTTATGCAGCCAGCTGAGCATCTCTTCCGCAAGCAGAATTCCTTTATCGGTTCGCATGGCATGGGGATACAGTCTTTTTGTAACGACCGATTGAAAGGGGATAGTTCCAGGTATCGATAGAGTTCGGTCAGATGTTCCCAGCAGGTTTGCTCTCTCGACGCATACTCATACCATAATTCAGGCTGAAGCTTCAGTTGGGAAGCTACTCTGGATACGACACCCTCGTGAGGAGTATTGTTTTTGTCCGGAAGGAATCCAGGTCCCCGCAGATAACAAAGTAATACAGCGAAGCCCAGACGATTTGCAGGGCGTCGATGTTTATTAATGAGCGCAATATCCTGTTCATTTAAAAAACACATCCGGGTAAGAAGAATGTCATCATCGGGTACAACCAGTAAACCGACTTGTTCTTCACTGCTCAGTATCTGTCGCCGTGGCATAAATGTTTCCTTCACATATAGTTTTATTATGTTAAGGTTTGAGGTGACCGAAATGGAAGGATTTTGTTAAGGTTGGAATAAAAGTTCATCGTATCGTCAACGTAATTTTTGCTTTGCAAATGGAATGCGTTCATGTAGCTTCCGCATGAGTTACTAAAGTGTTAATATAACCAGTTAATTAATGTAAAAATTTTAATTAGATCACTTTATGTGGCTAATTATCGAGTAATTCATTAAGCCACTATCACGTTATTTTAGATTGAATGCTGTGCGGACAATCTATTTTGATATATTAAGGTAACAAATAATTAACTTATGCGGAAGCTTTAGGTGATAACCTAATCTATAATTACCACTTCTTTAATTTAACACTGCGATAACATCTATTTCCACAAGCGTTCCAGGCAGAGGTAATGCTACTACTTGAATTGCAGTTCGAGTTGGTTTGTTTTGTAAAGAACCTTCAAAAAATTCAGCATAAGCTTGCTGGAAACCTTGGAAATCAAGTAGGCCATTCTTCTCTGGTGTACCCACTAAAAAAGCTCTCAGTTGAATAACGTTATCCATCTTAATATTGTTTTTTGCAAGTATTTTTTTTATTTTTGATAGTATTGATTGTGTTTGAGTACGAGTGTCACCATATGCTAAAACCGTACCTGAAGGTGCATTAGGATCTGAAATATCGGCAAGAATACCACTAATATAAACTAATGAGGATTTTTCAGATATAGTAATTGACTCTGCGTATTGAGAATTAGTTGAACCATTACGGTATGTATCTATATTATTTTTACATCCCGTAAGGATAAAAAAAACAAAAAACACACAACCCAAACTAATTTTTCTGATATTCATAATTGACTCTCCATCATATTTTAAGTTTTGTACCCTATGAATTCAGGCTATGCCTGAAAAGGGAACCTTCCCATCATTTTTCAAGTTGCAATTTTGTTGTCTTTATTCGCTAGCTCTCGTCACATAGTTATATCTGTCAAGGCTAACTAGTGAGCTAGTTTTGCACTTTTTTGTGCCTAAATAATACAAATTTGAATTATTTTGTATACAATTCGAGTAAAATATTTATCCTTAATAAATTAGAAATACTCACCCTGTACATTTAATTTTCGCTCGTGAGTTAACTCTACTATCTATGCTACTACCATTGATATTTAGAAAGAACTACCAAACCAATAGAACAATGAAAAAACCACAAGAATTAATTGATAAATTGCATCAATTCACTTTAGTCTTCGTTCCTCCGACTAGGTTTAAATCCGTGAGATTTTGCTTGAAAAACAACTAAAATACTTAGTATTGCTAATGCAAACATAATTATTGTAAATGATGATGGTCCTAGTTGTTGAAGTAATCCCCCCCCGATTAAACCACCACCAGCGACAGCAAGATTAAAAACAGTAACTAGCATTGATTGTGCAACATCTGCGCCATTACCAGCTGTATCTGCAATTGTAGTTTGTAATAATGTTGGAGCGCCTCCAAAAGTCATTCCCCAAAGAGTGATACCTAAAAGAACTATCCAAGGATGATAACTTCCTACGCCAATTAGAATAGCTGCAAGAGCGAACCCTGTCAGACTAAGTATTGTCAATAAACGGAGCGATCTATCTACCCAAATACCTGTTATCCAAATTCCAACAATCGATGAAACTCCAAACAACAACAGTACCAAATCAACTCGATTTCCGAGACCTACAGATGTTAAATAGGGAGAAATGAAGGTGTAAAGAATGTTGTGTGCTAGTATCCACAAAAAAATAACCCACAATATTGAACGAATACCTGGGATAAGGAATATCTCCTTCACTGACTGATGCCTAGTTTCTTTTTGTCCTAAGAAATCAGGGATTGCTGTTCTTACCCAACCTATTGATATTAATGCGAGGGCTGACATAATCCAGAATACCCCGCGCCAATCAAATAGACTTCCTAGCCATGTACCAAGTGGTACCCCGAAACAAAGTGCAATAGGTTGTCCTATTCCTACAATAGCTAATGCTCTCCCTTGGAGATGCCCTGGCACCATATTTCTAGCATATCCAGCAAGAACTCCCCAAATAACCCCCGCAGACATACCTGCAACTAAGCGAGATGCTAATATAACCATATAACTGGAAGATAGAGCAGTAAGAGAGTTAAATATAAGCAACCCACCAATTGCTAACAAAAATAGAGGTCGTCTTGACCAGCTCCGAGTGGCAGCAACAATAGGTATAGCTGCAATTACAGACCCTAATGCGTATACAGAAACCATTTGCCCAGCAAGGGACTCAGATATATTTAAATCACGACTAATTTGTGGTAACAAACCAGCAGGTATTGTTTCCGTCATAATAGTTATAAATCCCGCTAAAGTGAAAGCGAGGAGTTTTAATATAGGAATACTTTCTACATTACCTATAGTCTCTGTTGGTACGTGATAACCAAGTGAATTTTTCATTATATTATCTCAAGGTCGATAGAAATATTATCGACCCTTTTATAGTTACGATATATCCTACGCAGAGCAATAATTATTATTTGGCAAAATAAGTTGCGACCATATCTTTACTACCGTGACCCGCTTGTTGTGCTCGTTTGAAACGTTCAAGTCCTGCCTCAACGCCATCAACTTTTACACCAGCGCGTTTGGAGGCATCTATAACTAATTCAGAATCCTTTACTGCATTATCCAAAGAGAAGCTAGCATCATAATTTCCAGAAATTATTGCAGTAGACTTTAGCTGGAAATACATATTATCCATCGGTCCACCTTTAACTACGTCAATAACAAGTGATGGATCTACACCAAGAGCTTTAGCGATAGATAAGCTTTCAGCGATCCCATGTGTTAAAGCGAAAGCCCAACTATTTAGGGCAAGTTTGAGCTTGCTACTCATACCGCTTTGCTCTGAAACCCACACAGTACGCTGACCAATGGCATCAAATATAGACTGAACTGTATTACGATCGGATAAAGGACCTGACGCAATAATAATTAACTTACCTTGCTCAGCTGGACCTTTAGTTCCTTGAACTGGAGCATCAAAATATTTAAGGCCATTTTCAGCAGCAAAGGTTTCAAGTTGTTCATTTGCTGTAATACCAACAGTACTGCTCTGAATCCAGATTGTCCCTTTAGATAAACTAGGTAATGCAGAATTTATAACTTTTAATACTGAATCACCATCTTTAAGCATTGTTAATATAATATCAGCATTACTAACTGCGTCTTGCACGTACTCATGTACAGTTACTCCGAATTCTTCCAGATTTTTTGCTTTTTCATAAGTGCGATTCCATGCGCTAACGTTAAAGCCATTCTTTTGTAAATTACAAGCGATAGCAGCTCCCATAATACCAGTACCAAGTACTGCAATTTTATTAGTGGCGTGTACTATTTGAGTCATAAATTTATCCTTCGAAATATGAGATATAATCTCGTTTGCTTAAATAGGGTATATTTTCAAACTGACAATTTAAAAAATAAACACCAGTTATTAACTAATCATTCCAAAAAATTTTGTATTTTTACGATATGATGATTACTTATTCTATTGTACTCATCGCAACGTCAACGATATCAGCGAGTCGCTCAGAACGATCTGTTTGAGGTGCTCCTTTACTGACAACTCTAATTCCTTGAATTGTGCTGACAATAAATCTAGCCAAAGCGATGGGCTTTCTGGTCGGGGCTATTTCACCTGTGACTTGACCTCGAAGTATCAAAGTACTCAGAGCATGTTCCATTCTGCTTAGGTTCATCGCTACCAGATTTGCAATATCACAATCATGTCGTGCCATTTCTAAAGAAGCATTTGCAACCATACATCCCAACTTTGCAGTATCATTGAGTTCTTCTGAAACGATTTTCAGAAGTAATTGTCGAATCAAATCCTTAACTGAGTCGTTTCGAGTAAGTAATTCAACGTAACTTGCTGTCATTTCATAATAAGACTGTAGGGCAAACTCATAGAGTCCATGCTTACTACCAAAAGTATTGTATAAACTCCCTCGTCCTAATCCCGTATCATTTACTAAATTCTGAATACTTGTACCGGAATACCCGCGAAGCCAAAAAGTACGCATTGCAGCCTTAGCTATCACATCCAGATCAAATTCTTTTGGTCTCATAAAATTTTCTCTTTTTGGAACGATCGGTCAAATAAAATTTATCACCAAGCATATAAGACAGTCAAGTTTGATATATAGGGGTCCGCTTGGAAAACGGAAAATATCCTACGCTAAGCCTATTTATTGCACAGTTCCTCATCAATACTAAAACTCATTATGTGCATTTCGGCGTTTCCGGCGTGCAACCCCACTAAATTTCTTGATTACACCCATTCATCAACATTCTCCCAGACGGTGCGAAAAGTCCCTGTTGTAGGAACTCTGAACTCAAACCAATTTGTTTGAAAAACTGCCTGTTGGTCGATATCAACACTTCCCAAAGGAGATATAACGACTTCACTACCTGGAGCTTTAGTTTGTTGGTTAACAACTATTGAATTTAATGGTGGTAAATCATTCAACAAGCACAAATTTCCAATAATGCCTAATTGACGACCTAATGTCCTCCCTGCTTGCCTTGAGCTATGCCCCATTTGTTCAGCTAACTCGCCATAAGTAATGGTAGATAAACCATTAGATTTATTATGCTCGACGAACGCCACAAGAATCAGCCAGATTTGTTGTGCTTGTACATAAAGGCGATCTCCGCGTTCAAATTTTTTAATCGTTGGCTTACTTTGCATTAAAATCCTCCATATTGTTCATTTCTGCGCAAATAGTTCAATAAAGAGCGCGTGGTTCACAATGGCATGGATTGCTCAAAAATGCAATGTGTAAACATTGGCATGACATTTATGTATACCACAATGTCATAGCCTAAAATTCTGCCATTTCTCTTTTGGATCATTACCTATCTGTCATGTACATTATGATCATTATTTAAATGTCATAATTGGGTTAAAAATGTACATTCACGGCTATCTACGTGCATCAACAAAAGAACAGGATGCTCTCCGGGCAAAAAATAGAATGAAAGCCTTTGTTGAAGAGAAAGGCTTTCGGTTAGCCAGTTGGTATCACGAAAATGTATCCGGCGCGTCACTGCAACGGCCAGAACTTTTACGATTGCTTGATGATGCTGCACCGGGTGACATTATTCTTATTGAGCAGGTTGACCGCCTTTCACGTCTGGATGAAGCGGGCTGGCAGAAACTTAAACAACTTATTCAGGAAAAACACCTCGTGATTGTCAGTCTTGATCTGCCGACGAGCCATATGGCGCTTGCAGAAAATGCGGGTGATGAGTTCACTCTGGCCATGCTTAAAGCGATTAACGGAATGATGCTTGATATGCTGGCAGCCATTGCACGTAAAGACTATCAGGATCGTCGGCGGCGTCAGGAAGAGGGAATATTGAAAGCCAAAGCCGCTGGTAAATTCCGGGGACGCCAAGCAGATAACCAGCTGCATGAGAAAATCATTGAACTTCGGGTTAAAAACAGGCAGAGCATCCGAGATACCGCGAGATTGTGTGGTGTCTCAGAACGAACGGTTATACGTATAGTTAAACTGAACACATGACTCAGAGGGATAAAATTTGAATAGGTAAGTGAGCTGAATCCGTATGTAAGGAGAATATTTATGCCACGGCGACAAATACTGACCAGCGAGGAAAAAGAATGCTTACGGATCGTACCGGATGATGACATCTTGCTGACCCGGATGTGCTTTTTAAGTGAACAGGATTTGGCACTTATCAACAAACACAGAGGATCAGCGAACCGTCTGGGTTTTGCTGTTTTACTCTGTTATTTGCGCGGGCCGGGTTTTACGCCGGATAAAAACAGCTCTCCTCACGATGGCGTTATTTCCAGATTAACTGACTGGTTAAAACTTCAGCCTGATTTATGGCACGAATATGCGGTGAGAGAGGAAACCCGTTGGGAGCATCTGGCTGAGCTTTATCGTTACTTGAGGTTGTCACCTTTTAGCCGATCTCTGCAAAAGACCTGCATCCGCCATCTTTATCCACATGCCATGCGAACCGATAAAGGCTGGCTGATTGCTGAAGAGATGCTCTCTTGGTTACACAACAATAAGGGGTTATCGGGTCGCGCAAGGGAACTTCCCCCCTGCGCTCCCACGGAACCGGACGTGACGAGCCTGTACATAGATTTGTGTAATTGCCCGATTTTGATATGTTTAATTAACCCTCAAAAGAAGGTGAACTTATGGACGACAAACAGTTACAGGCTCTTGCAACTGAATTGGCTAAGAATCTCAAAACCCCTGATGATCTCAGTCAGCTTTCCCGTTTGCTCAAAAAATTAACCGTTGAAACCGCCTTGAATGCCGAACTGACTGAACATCTCGGCCACGAGAAAAATAGCACCAAAACAGGCACCAATACTCGCAATGGCTATTCATCAAAGACGGTCATGAGCAATGATGTGTAGTGGCATAGTCATTCCGGACACCTTAGAAGCCTGTTAATCTAATCACAGTCAAGAAAG
>NZ_LFCV01000168.1 GCF_001037465.1 Xenorhabdus khoisanae | reverse complement strand
AGATAAAAGAGATATATTGGTGAAAATTGATACTGAATAGGTTTACTTCCCCTTCCTATCCGCTCACAATTAATCGTATCATTTCGTTGAAGGAGAAAATTATGAGCCATTTTTTCGCCCAATTATCCCGCTTGAAATTAATCAACCGTTGGCCCCTGATGCGAAATGTGCGCACAGAAAATGTTTCAGAGCACAGCTTGCAGGTTGCTTTTGTCGCACATGCACTGGCCGTCATCAAAAACCGCAAATTTAACGGCAAGGTTAACGCCGATCGGATCGCCCTGCTGGCCATGTATCACGATGCCAGTGAAGTCATCACCGGAGATTTGCCTACCCCGATTAAGTACTATAACCCTCAAATTGCCCATGAATATAAAAAAATAGAAAAGATAGCCCAACAAAAGTTGTTGAATATGCTGCCGACAGAATTACAGGATGATTTTCGTTCTATTTTGGATGAGCACCTGCATACCGAAGAAGAAACGCGCATTATTAAACAGGCTGATGCGCTGTGTGCTTATTTGAAATGTTTGGAAGAGATTTCGGCGGGTAATACTGAATTCAATCAGGCCAAAACCCGGTTGGAAAAAACACTGGCAGAGCGTCACAGCGAAGAAATGGATTATTTTATGAACGTATTTGTCCCCAGTTTTAGCCTTTCTCTTGACGAGATCAGTATATAGATATCACCCTCCATGATAACGATCATCCAGCAATGCTAATTTATCGCTATGATGCAGCGCCTTATCACATTGAAACTGAGTCATGGAGTCATTAGAACGGGAACAGTATTGGGATAATCGCGACACTGATCCCCATAACAATTAACGTAAAAGGTATGCCAAGTTTCAGGAAATCTGCAAATCGATATCCACCCGGCCCCAGTATCAATGTATTAACAGGAGATGAAACCGGTGTCATGAATGCTGCTGAGGCCGCCACGCCAATAATCATGGCGAAAGGCAAAGGCGAAACAGACATTTCGTTCGCCGCAGCAATCGCTATCGGAGCCATTAATACCGCCGTCGCCGTGTTAGAAATAAACAAGCCGATAACAGCACAAAGCACAAACAAGCACATCAACATCACCCGTGGCCCCATATTACCTGCCACATCCATCAACCCGCGGACAATTAAGTCTATGCCTCCCGTTTTCTGCAATGCCAGCGCGAAAGGCATCATGCCGACAATCAAAATAATGCTCGGCCAGTGAATGGCACGATAGGCGCTTTCCATATCGATACAGCGAAATTTGCCCATTAACAGACAAGCAACCAACGCAGCGATAAAGTTGGGGATTTCATTGGTGAGCATCATGGCAACCATCAAGGCAAGGCAGAGTAATGCATGAGGTGCTTGTGATGCGGCAGGCGCTGCACTTTCCACTTCGATGGGTAAATTTAGCACAATGAAATCAGGCGTCTTAGTTTTCAATGCACGAATCAGTTTCCAGTCGCCAATCACCAGCAATGTATCACCAAGCAGCAAAGACTCATCAACCAACTTGCCTTCCAATGCCTTGCCGCCACGACGAATGCCGACAACATTAAGGCCATAACGGGTACGGAATTTCATACCACGCAGCGATTGCCCCAATAAATCGGATTCGGGGATCACGGAAACCTCTGCCATACCGACCTCGCGGGACTGTTCCGAAAAATATTCCCCGCGCAATACCATCGGCTCCAGCTGTTGCTCGCTGCAAAACTCCCGTAAATCAATATCACTATCAGACATATCCACCAGCAGAACATCTTGTCCCTGTAATTCCATATCGCCAGTGGCTGCCACCATCACCCGACGGAACTTACGCCAGCGTTCAATACCAATCACATTGGCACCATAACGTGCACGCAATCCCAATTCATCCAGCGTATGACCAACCAAAGGCGAACCTTGGCGGATAGCAAGCCGACGGGCGCGACCTGACAATTTATAGTCACGGATTAAATCACGAAATGTGCGCTGATAACGTTCATCCGCTGTTTGATGGGCTGTTCCTCCCAACCAACGACGGGCAATCAACATGTACACCACACCGGCCAGCAAGACTAAAATGCCAATCGGTGTAATGGAGAAAAAATCAAATCCCCGCAAGCCTTCGCGTACCAGCTCACTATTGACAACCATATTGGGAGGTGTTGCGACCAATGTCATCATGCCACTGATCAAGCCGGCAAACCCCAGTGGCATCATCAACCGTCCCGGCGAGGTTTTCATTCTGGCCGCCACACTCAGGACAACAGGAATAAAGATTGCCACAACCCCCGTTGAACTCATAAATGCGCCCAGCCCCGCAACCGACAACATTAACCAAGCCAACATCTTGGTCTCACTGTTACCGGCAATGCGAACCAGCCAATCCCCCATCTGATAGGCAACACCTGTCCTCACCAGCCCTTCGCCAATGACAAACAGGGCAGCAATCAGTAACACGTTGGGATCACTAAAACCGACAGTGGCTTCACTTAACGTCAGTGTGCCACTCAAGACAAATACAATGATCACCAATAAAGCCACAACATCCATTCTGACTTTATTGGTGGTGAAAAGCACAATAGCTATCAATAGCAGGGTCAATACCCACAACAGTTCGCTATTCAATCTGGCCTCTGTCAACGATACCTTTGGACGATATAAACGTTAGTGAGGCCAGTAGACCATTTTTCTCAGGGAAAATCCCACGTTACGATCAAGAATCTTCCTGATTTGTGGTGTAAATCGAAACATAACCACCAGATTTGACAATTTCAATATTTTCCAGATTAGTAATCGTCAAATGCGTTTCATCACGGCGTGGAATATCTGGCGCATCATGGACTACGACGACCTGACAACCTGCGTCCAGCCCGGCATGAATTCCTGCTATGGCATCTTCAAAAACCACACATTCTTCTGGCAATAATCCCAGTTTTTGGGCCCCCAACAAATAAGGTTCAGGATTTGGTTTTCCGTTTTTAACAGACTCCGCTGTCACCCAATGGGCCGGCTCTGGTAACTCGGCGATCTGATGGCGCGCAGTAGCAAGAGGAACAGTTCCCGATGTTACGATTGCCCACGGAATATCCAGCGCATTCAATTTATCAATCAAAGCAACGGCACCGGGCAAAGCGGTAATGCCTTCTGTATCTTCTGTTTCGATCTTTTCAATCCATTTGAAAGTGCTGGCAATCTCTTCTTCACTGGCATCAGGCATAAAATGACGTAATGATAATATCGCCGGCGTCCCATGCACATAGTTCAACACTTCATCCCGATCGATCCCCATCTTATCAGCAAACTTAATCCAGGCCCGCTCAACCGCAGGTAATGAATCAATCAGCGTACCATCCAAATCGAATAAAAAACCCCTACATTTCAGTACCAAACCCGGCTCCTTCAAACGCAGCTATGCGTTAATAATCTGACCAATCTCAACAGCGCTCAGATGGTATTGGCGAGGGCAAGAAAGCCAAAGCGCCAACATGCGCTGATACTTATCCCACATCGGTACTTGGGCATTAAAGCCGTGACTACCGGAATCAAAGTGAGTATAGCGCCCCTCTGTATTCACCATAAAACGAACATAAGCAAGATAATGTGGCTCTGTTGCCGCATCAAAACCTAAAAATGCAATGCGACGCTCATCCAGTTCCTGCCTGTCTTTAAGATTACTTAATGAAACGTGCAGCGCATGATGCATTTCCATAATATTAATGATGGTACGACAAATCTCTTCAGATAACTCGCCAAAATCACGATCCAATTCACGCAATTGCAAACCAAAACCCCGTTCGATAATAGTCTGGTAACGGCGATAACGTTCAGCATGTTCAGGTTCAAGCAAGGACATAAGTTTGTACTGGTTGGAGAGGATTAAACGTTGTGTATGGGTCATTTCCATTGTGGAACTCCTTAAAGGAAGGGATCTATCTTGACCGCATCATCGCATTACCTATTTTTTTAGAATAGCGCAAAACAACCATTTATTGATCTGAACAGGGGATTTATCGGTTAATGGATTCAGCCACCGCCGGAACAGGTGCTCCGGCGTTTTAAATATCATCAAGAAAAGAGTTGTCCAGTTGCTTAAATGCCCGTTTAAGCAATTCAGCCAACGAGAGATAAGTCGGGACATTTTCCACTGGCATCATTGCAATACCCGCTTCTGCAAATTTCTCCCGAATTTCATAAAACCATTTCAGCAACCCTTCGGGCAAAGGTGTCGCCGCACGTTTTCCCAGCCACCACAATCCCTGCAACGGCAGGCTACAGGCAAACAGTGCCGTTGCTACCGATGGTCCCAATTGACCACCCAGCGCGATCTGCCATGTCAGAGTAAAAATGGCCAATGGCGGCATAAAACGAATACCAAAGCGAGTCGCCCTAATCACACGATTTTCAGGAAAAACAGGTGCAAGCTGCTTTTCCAGCGGCCATGTTTTTAAATATTGCTGGCCTACTTGCATTCGCTTGAACCAACCCTGGTTAACAGGCGGTGTCGTATTCATCATGACCTCAATCAATTAAAGGTATACTTTTTAAAAAATCCCTACAAAAGATAAAATCTTTTTTGTAATATTAATACTATTAAGTATATTTTGTCTTTATTGCTAGCAAACGGTATCCTACACAGACTTTTATGTTGTTGCAGCAGCAAAACAAAAATTTTGACCTCTTTCGCAACAACTGGATTCGATTTGTTAACAAATTGCTTTATTTTTTAACACTTTTCTTATTTAAGATTAGATCACAACAAGATAATAGGTATTTCCATGTCAAGTAAGCTGGTACTGGTTCTTAATTGCGGTAGCTCCTCCCTGAAATTCGCTATCATCGATCCTGCCAATGGTGAAGAATATCTTTCTGGTTTAGCCGAATGCTTTACCCTGCCTGAAGCCCGTATTAAATGGAAAATGGATGGCGCAAAAAATGAAGCTGCTTTAGGTGCCGGCGCAGCACACAGCGAAGCGCTGAACTTCATTGTTAATACTATTTTGGCTGAAAAGCCAGAACTTTCTGCACAGATTGCATCCATCGGTCACCGTATCGTTCACGGTGGTGAGAAATTCACTTCTTCTGTGATTATCAATGATGAAGTTATCAAAGGCATTGAAGCGGCTATTCCATTCGCACCACTGCACAACCCTGCTCACCTGATCGGTATCGCAGAAGCGCAGAAAGCATTCCCTCATCTGATTGAGAAAAACATTGCCGTATTTGACACTGCATTCCACCAGACTATGCCTGAAGAAGCATACCTGTATGCACTGCCTTACAACCTGTACAAAGAGCATAGCATCCGTCGTTACGGCGCACATGGTACCAGCCACTTCTACGTTTCCCGCGAAGCAGCTAAGATGCTGAACAAGCCTGTTGAAGAACTGAATGTCATCACTTGCCATCTGGGCAACGGTGGTTCTGTTTCTGCTATTGTTAATGGCCAGTGTGTTGATACCTCTATGGGTCTGACCCCGCTGGAAGGTCTGGTTATGGGTACTCGTAGTGGTGATATCGATCCTGCTATCGTATTCCACCTGCACGATGCAATGGGCATGAGCGTTGCTGAAATCAACACCCTGCTGACCAAAGAGTCTGGTTTCCTGGGTCTGACTGAAGTGACCAGCGACTGCCGTTACGTAGAAGATAACTATGAAACCAAAGATGATGCAAAACGTGCAATGGACGTTTACTGCCACCGTCTGGCTAAATACATCGGTGCTTACAGCGCATTGATGGAAGGCCGTCTGGATGCGATTATCTTCACTGGCGGCATCGGTGAAAACTCTGCGCTGGTTCGTGAACTGACCATGAAGAAAATTGCACTACTGGGCTTCGAATATGATCATGAGCGTAACCTTGCTGCACGCTTCGGCAAATCAGGCGTTATCACTACTGATAATGGCCGCCCTGCTCTGGTTATCCCAACCAATGAAGAATTGGTCATCGCTCAGGATTCAGCACGCCTGACCGCGTAAGCAATATGACTTTCAGGAACCGCCAGCATAGCTGGCGGTTCTTTATTCATGAGTACATGTATTCATAAATACATTTATTCATGCATACATTGAGTAACATTTCCTTAATAAATATTGCGTTGGCTCATGATTCATATTTCGTCTATTCATATAGCATGAATATATCGCGCATTGAGTCACATTTATTGACTGACGAGCAACCGTTAAAGAGGTTTCCGTGTCCCGTACAATTATGTTAATCCCTACTGGCACCAGCGTTGGTTTAACCAGTGTCAGCTTGGGTGTTATTCGCTCCATGGAGCAAAAAGGCGTTCGTCTGAGCGTTTTCAAACCTATCGCACAACCACGTCACACTGGTTCCCAGGATCAAACCACTTCCATTATCCGTTCACATTCCAGCATCCATACTGCGGAACCTCTGGATATGGCTCATGTGGAGTCACTGCTGACCACTGACAAGAAAGATGTACTGATGGAAGAGATCGTGGCGCGTTACCACGAAAATTCCAAAGATGCAGAAGTGGTTCTGATTGAAGGCTTGGTTCCGACCCGCAAACATCCATTTGCTCAGTCCCTGAACTATGAAATCGCCAAGACCCTGAACGCTGAAATCGTATTTGTCACTGCACTGGGCACTAACTCCCCTGAGCAGCTTAAAGAGCGCATTGAACTGAGCCGCGCAGAATACGGTGGCATCAAGAACCAAAACATCATTGGTGTTATTGTCAACAAACTGAATGCACCCGTTGATGATCAAGGCCGTACTCGCCCGGATTTGTCCGAAATCTTTGACGAATCCACTAAAGCGACCATCGCACACGTTGATCCAAAAACTATCTTCAAAAACAGCCCGCTGCCAATTCTTGGCTGCATTCCATGGAGTTTTGACCTGATCGCCACTCGTGCGATTGATATGGCAAAACACCTGAAAGCTGACATCATCAACGCAGGCGCTATTGAGAGCCGTCGCATCAAATCCGTGACTTTCTGTGCCCGCAGCATTCCTAACATGCTGGAGTACTTCCGTCCGGGTTCTCTGCTGGTGACTTCTGCTGACCGCCCTGACGTCCTGATCACTGCCTGTCTGGCTGCCATGAATGGTATTGAAGTGGGTGCAGTGTTGCTGACCGGTGGTTACTCTATTGATGACTCCATCCGTGAATTGTGCGAACGTGCATTCAACACTGGCCTGCCGGTGTTCACCGTGAAAACAAACACATGGCAGACTTCTCTGAACCTGCAAAGTTTCAGCCTGGAAGTTCCGGCCGATGACCACGAGCGTATCGAAAAAATACAGAACTACGTTGCACAGCACATCAGCAGCGAGTGGATCGATTCTCTGGCTGCCGCATCAGAACGTCCGAACCTTTTGTCTCCACCTGCATTCCGTTATCAACTGACCGAACTGGCTCGTCAGGCTGGCAAGCGTATCGTGCTGCCAGAAGGCGACGAACCTCGTACAGTCAAAGCCGCAGCGATCTGTGCTGAACGTGGTATTGCCGAATGTATCCTGCTGGGTGATCCAGAAGAAATCCGTCGTGTGGCAGCCGCTCAAGGCGTTGAGTTGGGCGCAGGCATTGAAATCGTTAACCCGGCAGCAGTACGTGAACGTTATGTTCCACGTCTGGTTGAACTGCGTAAGAGCAAAGGCATGACCGAGGTTGTTGCCCGTGAACAACTAGAAGACAACGTTGTTCTGGGTACAATGATGCTGGAACAAAGTGAAGTTCATGGTCTGGTTTCCGGTGCGGTTCACACGACAGCGAACACCATTCGTCCGCCATTGCAGTTAATTAAAACTGCACCAAATAGCTCACTGGTTTCTTCCATCTTCTTTATGTTGTTGCCAGAACAAGTCCTGGTTTACGGTGACTGTGCAATCAACCCAGATCCAACCGCAGAGCAATTGTCTGAAATCGCTATCCAATCCGCAGATTCTGCGAAAGCATTTGGTATCGAGCCTCGTGTAGCAATGATCTCCTACTCTACCGGTAACTCGGGTGCAGGCAGTGATGTTGAGAAAGTTCGCGAAGCAACCCGTCTGGCACAGGAAAAACGTCCGGATCTGATCATTGACGGCCCATTGCAGTACGATGCGGCTATCATGGCCGATGTGGCAAAATCCAAAGCACCAAACTCTCCGGTTGCAGGTCAGGCGACAGTATTTATCTTCCCTGATCTGAACACAGGTAACACCACTTATAAAGCGGTACAACGTTCTGCGGATCTGGTCTCCATCGGGCCAATGCTGCAAGGTATGCGTAAACCTGTTAACGACCTGTCCCGTGGTGCACTGGTTGATGACATCGTTTATACCGTTGCACTGACTGCAATTCAGGCAACGCAGCAAGAAAACGCGTAATTTTCTGGCTAGGCTAGATAGCTAAGCGAAATAACCCCATGCCAAAAGTATGGGGTTATTTTTTTGCCTGTTGATTATCATCTAAAATCAGGTTCCTATAAATTTATAACGATCTTGTCTCAACACCCATTGCGGGCTTTTAGAAGGTTCCAGTAACAATAGGAGATTTCTCTGCGCCATAGGTATAAAACCCATACTAGTGTAAGCATTTTTCGCACTTGTTATCGATAATACTTGCACTCTTCCCTCTTTCCCCAGATTTTTCGATTCATTTACTGCGCATTCCATCAGTAAAATCCCACAGCCTCGGATACCAGGATGGGTCACCAGCAACATAACTTCAGGTATGTCAGATACATGTTGCCCTTCTGGAGAAAAGATCACTGCACCCACAGGAACTCCTCTAAAATAAGACACAAAATACCTATATTTTTCTTGATTATCTTCATTTTTTAAAAGACTATCTACTCCCCATTGAATCATGGCAATTGTATTGATACTACGTTGCTTCCATTTTATTTTCTCTTCATATGATTCTTTATCCAGCTCTTCATCTAATTCTTCAAATTCTTTATTTTTATATTCCCATTTGTCTTGTAAGGTATGAATTTTTATTGTATTAACAGAATTTAATACTTCCCGGAAAGAAACCTGTCTAGACATTAATGATTCTCTGGCATTAAAAGAGAGTGAAGCCAAATTAGGACTGGATTGGCTACGACTCAAGGAAGCAACTTTTTCCGGCATATTGCTATTGAATGATTTTGTTCTATGTATCATGACATACCTCTATATAACAATACCTGGACCTGATATAACAT
>NZ_LFCV01000167.1 GCF_001037465.1 Xenorhabdus khoisanae | reverse complement strand
ACGGCAAGCCGCTGGCCGGGGATGTCTGGCTGGGCGCGGGCGATGTCGGCGCCTACAGCAAAGCCGAGACATATAACAGAGGGGAAGTCGATAACCGTGTTAATGAAGCTAAAAATTTAGCTCATAACACCGTGGGGGGAATGAGATTGTCAAAATCGAGAGAATATATAGGGGGAAGAATCTTAGCTAGCGGAGAAGTGAATACTGTTGGTTGGGGGAGTTGGACAATATATCCAGAGAGCGCTTATGTTGATGATGGTGGTAGATTGAAAGGCGAAATTCTTCTGAACGTATACTTCCATACAAACGGTAGTTCCAGTAGTGGTTCCAGTAAATGGAAATGTAAAAAATTCGCTGTAGTACAATACTTCATTAATGGTCAATGGGTCAATATAACAGATGATGAATTTATGAAAAGTACCCCTGATACATTCTCTGGAAATAGTGATAATTCTCATGGCCGGAATTAATTATCCAAAATTTTTTAAATGATTTGTAAGGTTGGCAACATACGAGTGTAAGGTACTAACCTTAGTATTGTTTATAGTGATTATTGACACATTAATATATTTATTTAACTATAATTTATTTCTATTGCATTAGGTTATAGTAACGCTAATATATTGATATATATTAAAAACAGTAATTGAGTGTAAATAGGAAATGCTTAATATAAAAAACTTCAAGGAATATAAACCGGATAACCTTAAATTCGGTGAGAATGTGATTTACCTGATTTCGGATGATGGTCAGGACTGGTATGAATGCCAGAAAAAATACCGTGAAAACACGCTAAAAGTGGAATATTACGAAGACGGAACCATAGTAAGAACATCAAAAGATGTATCTCGGTTATGCCCTTACAACGCCAGTGTGCTGGAAATAGAATTTGATGAAGAGTTAGATATAACTCAATGCCATGTTGTAAACGGCAAATTAGTCAAAAAAGATGCCAAAATATTAGAGAAAGAGGCGCAGTTAGAGGCAAGTCGCATCAAACAGGCATTAATTGCTGGTGCTCAGAAACAGATGCAGATGCTACACACCAAATTGCTGATGGGGCGAATTTCTGAAACTGAACGTCAGAAATTGAACCAGTGGCTGGACTATGTGGAAACGGTTGAGGCTGTGGATACATCAGCTGCGCCTGATATCCAGTGGCCGGAACAGTCAGAGTAATGTAATAATAGGTGGGGCTAAATGCCCCATCTTTGGATTTTAAACTAAGTACAGATGTATTATGATGATTTTTATAACTTAATTTAGAGTTTATCTGCTACATTAACCCAGTTACCGTTTATCAAGTATTGTATTGTAGCAAAGGTTGTTACATCCCAATCAGCAGGATAGTCATCATGGCCACGAAAGAGCATATTAACAATAACCTCACCATTTCTTCTGCCGTTATAAGCTAAAAAGTCAGAATCCTCTTCTTCATAGTATCTCTTTCTAGACCAACTAAGGCCAAACTGTCTTTCTTCATAAGAAGTTTCTCTAAAGAGGTACCTAGTGTCACGGGAACCCCAAAAGTAATTTCGAAATGCTGATAGCCTCATTCCACTCACTGTATTATGAGCAATACTTTTAACTTCAGTGATCCGTGATTCGGTTTCCCCTTTGCTGTAGGCGCCGACATCGCCCGCGCCCAGCCAGACATCCCCGGCCAGCGGCTTGCCGTTGACCTTGCGTCCTTGGGGAACGGCGTTCAGGGCTTTCTGGCGGGCTTCCGTTAAACCAAGGTTTTATACTGACCTGTTCGCCTTCATCTTTTATGCTAATTCACAGCCATATTT
>NZ_LFCV01000166.1 GCF_001037465.1 Xenorhabdus khoisanae | reverse complement strand
TATCTGGATATCCATGATGCCATACGGGATATCACGCCATATTTGGGCGGCTATTACAACCATGATCGTCCGCATAGTTTTAATGGTGGACTTTCACCGGTTGAATATGAAAAGCAGTGGGAAGAGGCTAAAAATGTGTCCAGTATTTCTTGACCACTACATTTCTTTGACCATCGTGGCGCAGGCACAGGATACACTGGAAGAAAGTTTTACCCGGCTGGCAAAAAACGCGGTGGGAGAAAATACCGAATCACTACGTGTCCGGCAGGATGTACAGGAAGTGAAAGAACTGCTGGGACGACGGCATAAACTGTACCGCAGTGCACTGATCTTTCTGGTGCGCGGCAAGGATTTGGGTAATCTGAACCAGAGGGTACATCAGTTATCTTCCACATTACTGAGTGCTGGATTACAGCCCGTGCGACCGGAATTCAGTGTGTCTCCGCTGAATGCCTATTTGCGCGCCCTGCCAATGTGTTTTAACCCGCAGAAAGATAAAAAACACTGGTACAGCCGCCTGACGTGGGTGCAGCATCTGGCAGGACTTATGCCGGTCACCGGACGTTCAACCGGCACCGGACATCCGGGGTTCAGCTTCTTTAACCGGGGCGGTGCACCGCTGACCTTCGATCCGATGAACAAACAAGATCGCACCCAGAATGCGCATTTATTGCTGTTTGGCCCGACCGGCGCAGGTAAATCTGCCACCCTGTGTGCCTCTCTGGTGCAACTGATGGCTGTCCATCGACCGCGCCTGTTTATTGTCGAAGCGGGGAACAGCTTTGGTTTACTGGCCGATTATTACGCCAGTCTGGGGCTGACCGTTAATAAAATCGGTATCAAGCCAGGTTGTGGGGTGAGTCTGGCGCTGTTTGCTGATGCCCATCAGTTGCTACAACTCAGCCCCAATCAATTACGCATTAATGAAGCCGATATTCCTGATACCGATGAATCGCAGGATGAAGGGGATGAGCAGCGTGATATTCTGGGCGAGATGGAAATTGCCGCCCGGCTGATGATCACCGGCGGTGAGAAAAAAGAGGAAGAGCGTTTAACCCGTTCCGATCGGGGTTTGATCCGCGAAGCCATTATGATGGCAGCCCACACCAGCTTTGCTGAGCAACGTCAGATGATCGCCTCAGACTTACAAAACGCCCTCTACGCTATTGCCCACAATCATCAGCAGGACGAACGCGGACAACCTTTGATGACCGCACACCGACGGGCACGCGCGGATGAAATGGCCGGTGCCATGTCGATGTTTACCCAGGGCTTTGAAGGGGAACTGTTTAACCGTCCCGGCACACCATGGCCGGAAGTGGATGTCACCCTGATTGATTTGGGTACGCTGGCGCGGGAAAACTATTCGGCACAAATGGCATTGGCAATGGTGTCGCTGATTAACACTGTCAATAATCTGGCCGAACGGGATCAATATCAGGATCGGGAACTGCAACTGGTGATCGATGAAGGGCATATCACCACCACCAACCCGCTGCTCTCCCCCTATATGACCAAAGTGGTGAAAATGTGGCGTAAACTGGGCGCCTGGCTGTGGCTGGCGACGCAAAACCTCGCCGATTACCCGGATACCGCTGAGAAAATGTTGAATATGGCTGAATGGTGGCTGTGTCTCACCATGCCGCCGGATGAAGTGGAACAAATCGCCCGCTTCAAGAAACTGACCGAAGAACAAAAAGCGGTACTACTCTCTGCCAGTAAACTCCCGCGCTGTTATACCGAAGGCGTGGTGCTGGCGAAAAAAATCGAAGCGTTGTTTCGGGTAGTGCCACCAAGTCTTTATCTGGCGCTGGGGATGACGGAAAAAGAAGAAAAGGCCGAACGGCGGGCGTTAATGCGTGAGCATCAGTGCAGTGAACTGGAAGCGGCTGTGTTAGTGGCCAGAAAAATGAATGTTGCTCGTGGGTTAAAACAGACATAACTATTCAATTTTATTATCGGGTATATTGACTGAGAGAGCGTTAGCCCTCTTGCCTAAAAAATTGAGATGAATATAAGAATGAAAAAGCATCAATCAAATCATGGAAAAAAGAAACTTTATCGCCGGGTCAATACGACAGCCCATTTCGTTTTTCATCATGGCGGTGAATATCCATGGGAGCGAGCCAGACAAAAATTAATCAGGGAGGATATGCCCTACTTTCCGTCTATGAAAGGCAAGCAAAGACGCGGCTTAGATTACACGCCACTTTTTATGTTTTTATTGAGTAAAGTCGGTGAAAAATGGGATGCGGTTCACCGTGAGGCCGTTCAGCGACTGGATAGTCCAGAACCTTTATTTTGGATAGTGGCGTTACATGAGCATGAACAAAGAGATTATATCCGCTGTGGTGAATCCAGTTATTACAACGGGCTGTTCGTCGATGGATCAGGTTTTTTAAGGAAGGTAAATCCGCATTTATCAGCCAATGATATTTCTATCCCGTGTCAGTGCTGTACGCATACATTTAACGGGGTTCCTATTTACCGCTGATTCAGTTAATTTTCACCATGGGAAAAAGAGTTAAGTGCAGTATTTAACGCGCTTTTTCTGCATGTTACCCCTTTCAGCATTAATGAAAAGGGTCATAATCCGTGGTGCAAAAAATCCAGTCCCGTTGGTTCAGCAGGGTAAACTCTTTGATTATCGGTCTGTTAAGTCTGCCACTCAGTTTTCCCGGTCAGGCCATGCCGGAAGTTCCAAACCCGGATCAGCATGAGCACACCCTGGCCGAAATCACCACCCAATGGGGGCAACTTACGCAGTCACAATCCCCCAACGAAGCGGCAAAAACAATGGCTGCACAGCAGTTATCGTCTGCGGTCACATCAGCACTGACACCCTGGTTTAACCAATATGGCAATGCCCGTCTCACACTCCCTTTCGACAGCCACTTTTCGTTAAAAGACGTTGCATTTGAC
>NZ_LFCV01000165.1 GCF_001037465.1 Xenorhabdus khoisanae | reverse complement strand
ATGTTGAACAGGGAAATAGAGAGTTTTCGTTCGCCTTAAATTAGTAAATTATTTTTTAGTTTTAATTTTACATCATGTATTGAATGATTTTAGATTTAT
This sequence comes from Xenorhabdus khoisanae, assembly GCF_001037465.1. Classification (GTDB taxonomy): domain Bacteria; phylum Pseudomonadota; class Gammaproteobacteria; order Enterobacterales; family Enterobacteriaceae; genus Xenorhabdus; species Xenorhabdus khoisanae. The sequence continues at coordinate 13,815 of NZ_LFCV01000165.1, read as the reverse complement.
TTTTTTTATGAAAATATAACTGATTAATTAAATGGTATTAAAGTCGGCATAAGATAGATTATGAAAAAGAATATTATGGTTGTTTTTTCTTTGTTGATGGGTGAGTCAGATATAAATATTTAAGATATAATAGTTTTATTTTTTCATTTAATAACTATAACACTTAAAACGGAAGCCTGGCATATGACGCGTTATGAACAATTAGCTGGCATGATCCGCCAGCAGATAGAAGACGATATTTGGCAAGTGGGTGACAGGTTACCATCACTACGGGAATCGGTGAAATCGTCAGGATTGAGTTTGATGACGGTGCTGCAAGCCTATCAACTGCTGGAAAGTCAGGGATGGATCGTCGCGCGACCGCAATCAGGATATTATGTCGCCACTCGGTTAAAGCCCTTTGCCGCGGCAAAGGGAGGGAAGGAACTTAATTTAAGTGAAAATGTGGAAATTAGCGCGTCTATTTTTGATGTTTTGCAGGCATGTAAAGATCCGCAAATTATCCCTTTCGGCTCGGCTTTTCCTGACCCTTCCCTGTTGGCAGAACCTAAACTTTCAAAAATATTGGCTTCAGTCGCCCGTCGGTTTGTCCCACATAATTCGCTGGCAAATCTGCCGCCGGGTAATGAAAAGTTACGGCGCAATATATCTCGCCGTTATGCTGCCCACGGTATCCACGTTTCACCGGATGAGATTGTTATTACTGCGGGGGCCATGGAATCATTAAGTTTCAGCCTGCAATCCGTCACTTCTCCGGGAGATTGGGTAGTGATTGAATCTCCTGCTTTTTATGGCGCGTTACAAGCGATAGAACGATTGCGATTGAAAGCTATCGCGATTAAAACAGATCCACATACAGGCATTGATTTAGATACATTGGAAGAAATCGTACAAAAATATCCAATAAAAGCCTGTTGGTTGATGTCGCGTTTTCAAAACCCACTGTGCAGCACGATGCCATCTGAAAATAAACAGCGGCTGGTGGAAATGCTAAATCAAAACCAGATCGCCCTGATTGAAGATGATGTATATGGTGAACTGTATTTCGAGCAGGAGCCTCCTGCGCCAATAAAGGCATGGGATACAGAAAATAATTTCATGCACTGTTCATCATTTTCAAAGTGCCTTGCACCCGGATATCGAGTCGGTTGGGTTGCTGCGGGTAAACATGCGAAGAAAATTCAGCAATTACAGATGATGAGTACAGTGTCTGCCAGTACTCCAACCCAGTTGGCCATTGCGGATTATCTGGCGCAAGGAGGGTATGACAATCATCTGCGGCGGCTGCGACGCCAGTTGGAGCAACGGCAAGGCCAGATGTTACGGGCAATTAGTGAATATTTCCCTCAGTCAGTGAAAGTAAACAGTGCCCGTGGGGGATATTTTCTTTGGTTGGAGTTTGAACCGCCTTTTAATGCCAATCGACTATACCAATTGGCACTGGCTAAGAATATTAGTATTGCGCCGGGTAGTATGTTCTCCACCAGTTCCCAGTTTGATCATGCCTTCCGTCTGAATACTTCATTTGCATGGAATGAAATGCAGGCTGTTGCAATGAAAAATTTGGGGAGCATGTGCCACATGTTTCTCAAGGAATGCGGGTAATCAATCACACTTCAACTATCTCAATATTGTCGTAGGAAGAATTATTTGCGAATGTTCCTATTAACAATCTGACTTAATCATCTTTTGACGCTGTAAACAGAATATAAAAGTGGTGAGGGAGTGGCATGAAAATGAAATGTTTCGATTATGCAACATTACCAAAAGAGCAATGGTCTGAAGGGAGAGGCGAAACAAGGGATATTGTTTGCTGGCCAGTTTCTGATGATTTTGCCTGGCGAGCCTGTTTTACGACCATTCATCAAAGTGGCGCATTGGGGCAGTTCCCTGATATTGAACGCTCCATTGTTTTATTGAAAGGGAATGGTGCTCGCTTGACCAGTCCGGGTTTTCTGGAGCATGAACTGGTGAAAAAGATGGCACCATTCCATTTTTCAGGCGATATTCGGGGAAATGCTGAATTGTTGGATGGCCCGATTCAGTGCTTCAATATTATGACCCGCCGTTCCTGTTGGGCTTCTGAGATCTCATTGGTTTCCGATGAGCGCTTATTGCCGACATCTCACAGTGGCGTACTTTATGTTTTAAAAGGCCGTTGGGAAATGACAGGCGCAAATAGTGCTCAGCTTGCTTTTGGTCAGGGAGCATGGTGGTTGCCGGATATCAGGGAAGGGGTTATTAAGCCATTAGTTACAGATAGCCAATTATTATGGGTTGATTTACGCCCTGTTGGGTAAATAGGATACCCGATCACCTTTTAGACTTTCGTTGGTTGCATTCACTCACGCCCCCAGTGACATAGTTATCTATGTCCTGGGGATTTTCTCCCTTGTAGACTGGTACTTATTTTTTTATTTCATGAAAGCTCCACCATACACCAAATTTTGTCTCTCTTTTTTCTTTGTGTATAACGGAATTCTTTTGAAGCGCTTTATAGAAAGTCTCCGTTGGGCCAAATTCTGCGAATGTCATAAACATCACTCCTTCATTAGTCAGATAGTCACGATACTGACTAAAAAGAGTTTCCCCATAACTTGATATGGTATGTCCGGAAAGTTTCTCTTCTGACCAGGATTCAGGAGAAATTGGTCCATTGGCAAATATGTAGTCGTATTTACCATCGACAGATTCAAAGAGATTACTATTTATAAAATGGATGTCAGTAACTTTATTCAGATAAGCATTATGTTTAGCATGGTGTAATATATCGTCATTGATATCTGTTGCTGTTATCAAAGATGCACCTTTAAGGGCGGAATAAATAGCAAGAACGCCACTGCCCGTTCCTATATCAAGGACTTTTTTTCCAGTAAAATTATGATGCTTAATATTTTTTATAAGTAATGGTGTAGAGTGCGTTTGTAATGGGGATGGAAGAAATACTTGAGGAGTAACAGCTAACTTAATTCCTGCCAGTGTTATTTTTTCAGGGACTCCATTATTTGTCCGTAATTTTTCCTGCTCCAACCACCATTCTACATAAAGTTTGCAATTCTTATTCATAATAAGCTCTTTTTTAGGATGATTTGCAAGGATGAAGGATAGATACAGTCAAGAGATATTTTTGTGGCCAAGCCAGTCTTTATTGGATATCGCTGCCATCAATTCTATCAGTATGCTATTCATTGTCGCTATTACAGATTTTGTTATGGGGCGCTTTGTTATCATTTTTTCGGTATCTGTCAGTTTAAAATATATCAATCCTTAAAACTCAGTGAAATACTGCCTCACAATTTCCCTGCCAATCTCTATCGACGCCGTAGCCGCTGGAGAGGGTGCATTGCATACATGCAATGAACGGCGACCTTTTACAAAGTGAAAATCGTCCACCAATTTGCCATCGTCGGTGAGTGCCTGAGCGCGAACGCCGGCAGGTCCCGGTTTGATATCTTCTGGCCGCAAATCAGGAATAAGCTGACGGGCATTCTCAGTGAAAAGACGGCGTGAAAATGAACGCTGCATTTCTGCTACGCCTTCGCAAAAATAGCGTGTAGCAATCTTCCAAAATCCTTTGTATGTCAGTACCTCTGCTAAATCGCGTGGGTTGAAATCCGTTTTATGATATCCCTCGCGCTTAAATGCCAGTACCGCATTCGGGCCGACATCCCGCTTGCCATTGTGCATCCGTGTAAAATGAACGCCGAGGAAGGGGAAATCAGGATTGGGCACCGGGTAAATCAGATGATTAACCAGATAATTTTTACTGTTATTCAGTACATAATATTCGCCCCGAAATGGGACAATCTTCATGCCGGTTTTATAACCTGCCAACTGGGCAATTCTGTCACTGTACAATCCGGCACAATTCACCAGCCATTTAGCTTGATAACGGGTTTTTTGAGTTTGTACATCAACATAATCCCGGTGTTCACAAATACCTTGAACCTGTTGTTGATAATGAATATCTCCACCTTTGGCCTGAATAATTTCAGCCAGTTTTGTGGCAATTTCCGGATAATTCACAATACCTGCATCCGGCACCAGAATTGCCTCAAGGCCATTAACATAAGGCTCGCGTTCTTTTAATTGAGCTTGTGAAAGCCGTTTGACTTCAAGGCCATTCTGCACCCCTCGTTGATAGATATTTTCCAGCAAAGGCAGTTCTTTGAGTTGGGTTGCGACAATCACTTTACCGCAACGGTCGTAATATAACCCGTGCTGCTGGCAAAACTGATATATCGTGCGGTTGCCCTGTTTTGCCAGCCGTGCTTTTAAACTGCCGGGAGTGTAGTAAATGCCAGAGTGAACAACGTTGCTGTTATGGCCGCTTTGATGCGCTGCCACACCATTTTCTTTGTCCAACACGAGCAAGCGCAGGTGCGGATGACGTTCTTGCAGGGCATTGGCAGTGCCAAGCCCGACTAATCCAGCTCCAATGATAATCACGTCATACATTTTTAGAATGTTCCTCATGATTTTTATTTTTCAAACGACCCCATTTATTGCGTAAAAAATGCATGGCTCCTGCGGCGATCATCAATACTACTCCAGTTAGATCAGTCAGCACTCCCGGTTTGATTAAAAGAATCGCGGCGATCGCGAAGAGAATTCTTTCTAACCAATGGGTTTTGCTCATCCAGAAATTTGCGCAGGCAATGGAAAGTGAATAGATGCCAATCAGGGCCGTCAGGATAATATAACTGATGGACAGGGCATTTAAATGGTCGCCCTGCATCAATAATGCTGGGTTGTACACTAAAATAAATGGAATGATAAAGCCCGGCAAAGCCAGCCGTACTGCGTTCCATGAAGTTTGCATTGGATCAGCACGGGCAATGCTGGCTGCTGTATAACTGGCAAGTGCCACAGGTGGTGTAATATTGGAAAGCGCGCCAAACCAGAAAACAAAGAAGTGGGCCGCCAATGGTAAAACACCGGCTTTGATTAATATGGGTGACACTGTCACAGCAACGACGATATATAAGGCAGTTGAAGGTAACCCCATACTGAGGACAATACAAACCGCCATTACAACAAGCAGAATCATCCATAGGGTATTATTGGTGAGTGAAACAATATTGAAAGCAAGCGTAGAACCAATACCCGTCATGGTGACAACACAGATAATAACGCCAATAGCGGCACAGGCGACGGTAACTTGAATAGCCCCGCGAACAGCCTCATTCAGGGCAGCGGCAATTTTTTTGGGTGTCATGCGTACAGAAGTATCTGGTGTTATCCAGCTTGCGATGATAATCGTGATGATACCGAGGAAACCGGCATAAATCGGGGTTTTTCCGGTTAATAGCGTTCCGATCACAATAAATAGTGGTAATAATAACAAACCACGCGCTTTCAGTACGGTTTTAACTTGGGGAATATTATCCTTGCTGATGCCTTTTAATCCTTGTTTTTTGGCTTCCAGATCAATAGCGATAATCAGGGCTGCGTAATAGAGCAGAGCCGGAATGATGGCCGCAATCACAATAGTGGTGTAGGAGATACCCAGAAAACCCGCCATGATAAATGCGGCTGCGCCCATAATAGGTGGCATGATCATACCTCCCGTTGATGCCGCCGCTTCGACCGCACCGGCAAAACGGGAAGATAGCCCGATGTTTTTCATCAAAGGAATGGTGAAGGTGCCTGTTGTAGCAACGTTGGCAACAGCACTGCCACTGAGTGAACCTGTCAGGGCAGAAGAGATAACAGCAACCTGCGCTGGCCCGCCACGGCGACGTCCGGCTATTGATAAAGCAAGGTCATTGAACAAGGCAGTTGCACCACTGACACTTAAAAATGCGCCAAACAGAATAAAAGTGATGATTGCTGTTGATGCGGTAGATAGCGTAATACCAAAAATGCCTTCACTGGTCATAAATAAGCGGAACAGCAGACGTTCAAGCGAAAACCCGGCATGCCCGAAGATCCCCATGAAATATTGGCCGAATAGGGCATAGATAATGGCAAAGATGGATAAACCCGGTATGAAATAGCCTGTAGTGCGCCTCGCTGCTTCAAATAGCACCCCAATACCGATAACGGACATGACATAATCTGTGGTGTTGGGAATGCTGTTACGTACAACATGCAAGTCAGTGTAAGTAAAATAAAAATACCCATAGCTTATCAGTGTGAGCAGAATAAAAAAGTAATCCCAATAATTGAATTCGGAAGTCGAGTAACGTTTGGAAATTGGAAACAGAATAAAGCCTAAAACCAGAATGCCACTAAGGAAAGTTGCATTGCGGTAAAATTCTTGCGTATTGGATAAGGCGTTGGAATAGATAGAGTAAAGAGAAATAGTGACAGCAAGTATGGTTGTGAACTTCAAATAGACACCCATTAAATGGCGGCTGCCGGAGCCTGCTTCTTTATCCAGCTCAACAGCAGAAGATGACGTTATATTGTCAGTATTCATAGTAACTCCATAATATTATGGACAATAGCATCCCGTTAAAAATCGGAGTGAAAATTATGGTCGATTGACCGCAGATTTAAGTTCCGGAGGCACAAGGTAATCGGGGATATTCAGACCTATTTCGCGATAATATTGATAGGCACCAAGATGTAATGGAACGGAAACACCTTTTAGGGCGTTTTCGGGCAGAATGTATTTCGCAGAGCTGTGGATTTGGTGGACTTCCTTCTGGTTTTCAAACATCGCTTTTGTTAATTCATAAATGGTTTTTTCATCTATTTTGCGGGTTGTCATCAGAATATTGGGTTGAGCGATTGTTTGAACGGGCTGTTTTTGGCGAGGATAAGTTTCTGGTTTGATGATAAAGCGAAACCACGAGTTAGCGATGGCGTTAATTTTCTCCAGTTGTTCATTTGTCACATTGAGGATGCGGGCAGGAACGCCGCTGGCATACATATCTGTGACAGCCGATGCTGGTACACCAGCAGGTAAGGCCCCGCCATCAAGACGTCCATCCCGCATGGCAGAAACGGTATCGCCATAGCCAAGATATTCCGGTTGGATATCCTGCTTGCTAAGATTGATGCCTTTGAGAATAATCAGTGTAGATTGCTCAGTGCCGCTGGCTTGGGGCCCGACAGAAAAACGGGTTCCGGCAATATCATTCAGTGTTCCATCCTTGATCGTATTATCTGACAAAACAAAATGTTCAACATTTGGCCAGAGCACGGATATGGAACGCAGGTCTTGATAAGGACGATTTTCGAAATTACGGACACCTTGATAGGCTTCGACAGCGATCAAATTCTGTAAAATAGCGAGTTGTGCTTCATCTTTCTGGAGCAGGTCAATATTTTCAATCGAACCGGCTGAAGATTGCCCCGTGACCTGAATATTTTCCTGTTTCAGATGGTTACTCCATACATTGGCTAAACCGACGCCCATCGGGTAATAAGTTCCACCCGTGGAAGCGGTAGCTACGGAGAGAAAACGTTTATTGGCATTTTCTATCTTTCCTGCGATAGCCATGAAGATCAAAATAATGGCGGCAATTGTTGCCAATAGAAACTTGAGTTTTTTCGACGTTCTCTTTTTTATTGTCATAACATAATTACCAAATGTTGAGTAACAAGTGTTTAACGATTTGTTAAATTATATACAGTATGACACATTAAATTCAGAGTTTAATATTGCTAATTTGTGATAGGGGTATTGAAAATATCAAAATAAAAGATGTGTAATGGCATATGGATTTTGTGTAAGGAAAGTACGAAATAATTTTTAACGGATTACCAAGGCTGATAGGTTGCCTGAGTTAATTTGTTATTGATTTTTGAGGAGATAGTATAATGACTGCTACACATGATGATATTAACTACTATGATATTCAAACCCGTTATGCTGGTATATCGGTAATAGATACTGGCGGTAATGGTTTACCCGTCCTTCTGATACATGGCAATTCAAGTTGTAAAGAAATATTCCGTCACCAAATTAACTATCTAAAAGGGAACTATCTAAAAGGGAAATACCGAGTTTTGGCGTTAGATTTGCCCGGACATGGCGCATCATCAAATGCCAGTGAACCACGCCAAGCATATTCAATGCCGAGTTATGCACGCACTATTATTGAGGTATTGGAAAAGTTAGGGATTAACAGAGTCGTGGTTTTTGGCTGGTCATTGGGAGGGCATATTGGCTTGGAAATGTTGGCACTGTGTCCCAAAATGGTTGGGCTAATGATCTGTGGTACTCCACCGGTAGCGATTGGTGCAGATAACGTGGCCCTTGGTTTTAAACCCTGCGAACATATGGGGCTTGCTGGCAAAGCTGATTTTACTGAAGAAGATATTAAGCATTTTGCATACGAAACTTGTGGGGTCAATGCACCTCATGAATCTTTCCTTATTGAAGCCGTAGCAAGAACAGATGGATTGACACGACAATATATGTTTGAAGCTTTTCTTTCATCTCAAGCGACTGATCAAAAACTATTGGCTGAGACCAGTGAAATACCGTTAGCGATTGTTAATGGTGCTGGTGATCCATTTATTAACATCGACTATATTAATGGGTTGAATTACCGAAATCTTTGGAAAAATCAGGTATTCAATTTAGCGAATGTTGACCATGCCCCATTCTGGGAAGCTCCAGAAGTATTTAATCCGATTTTGGCTGAGTTTCTCAATGATTTTCAATGAATTTAATGGCTGTCCATTCTACTAATGTGCCCATTTTTTATTTGCATAAAACAATATTAAGGATACCCTTTGTTAACATAAAGGGTATCCTTATTTTCTTATTCATATTATATCAGTTATTTTTAATAAGATAATTTATCTGTCTGTATTAACTCACTGAATAATGAAGTTTATCGGATTTATATTTAGGGTTTAATTATAAGCATGCCCCTTTCGCTAAATTCCCCCAAAAACCACTGTCAGGAATTTTGTTACATAATGTTATGCAAGCAGTTTTTGCATAACCTGCAAGAAAATTACAAACAAACGCATTTGCGTTGGCAGTAGCAGTTACGCCGATAATTAATGAAAGTATACAGGCAGCTAGTTTTCTATTCATGATTTAATTCCTTAGTAAGAATGTAATTGTTTACATGATGAAGATTTATACTAATGCTAAAAGTAATCTATCTTTCACAATTGAGTGGCACATTATTTATACTTAACAACATACCACAACAATAACGTATTGATCTCTTACACTGTACCTTCAGGTTGAGATTTGTTGAGTATAGTATTTTTCATTTGTTATGGTCGATGTTATATATTTCATTTTACCTTGACTACAGGTTTGTTTACCCTATTTACATTCCATTGAAAATAATAATGAAGTTCCTTGTAATTATTTAAATTTATTGATTTTATTATAAAATAAACGGGTTGTTGTATTTATTAAAGGTTACCTGAAAATATTTTAGATTAGCTAATTTTATACAAGTCAGGGAGGTTATTAAAATAAAATACAGTAACATCGATTTTCGTAAGCTTTCATGAAATAACATATGATGATGACATCAGAATCACACTGTACAGTAAGGTGGGCATATATATTGTTAGCGACTAAAAAGGAAGAAGGCATGAACGAAAATAAAAGCCGTCGTGAATTTTTAAGCCAGAGCGGAAAAATGGTCACTACTTGTGCGTTGTTGGGCGCAGTCAGCCCTGTTGCGTATGCTGTTCAGTCAGTTACAGCAGACTGTGGAATGGGTAATTCCATGCAGGTAACTGATAAGCATTACTATTTAGATAATGTTTTGCTGGAATCGGGGTTTGCATTTGAGGGACAAACAGTAGTCGGTACTCTGACTGAGCTGAAAACTCTGGAAATCAACAAGGGTAAAATTGTTGCGTTGTGCGGAAACAAACAGTACTTGGACAGCCCATTACCACGTTACGATGCGGGCGGTAAATTGATACTCCCGGCAATGCGGGATATGCACATTCATCTGGATAAAACTTATTATGGTGGATCATGGCGCGCCCTCAACCGACCGGCTGGTACCACAATTCAGGACATGATCAAACTTGAGCAGAAAATATTACCGGAACTGCAACCATACACTCAGGAGCGCGCAGAAAAACTGATTGACCTTATCCAGTCGAAAGGTTCCACCATCGCCCGCAGTCACTGCAATATTGAACCAACTTCAGGACTGAAAAATCTTGAAAACCTGCAAGAAGTGCTGACGCGTCGTCAATCTGGTTTTAGTTGTGAGATTGTGGCTTTCCCGCAGCATGGTCTCTTGCTTGCCGAATCAGAATCGTTGATGCGTGAAGCGATGCAGGCGGGGGCACACTATGTGGGCGGTCTTGATCCCACCAGCGTTGACGGCGTGATGGAAAAGTCCCTTGATACTATGTTCCAGATTGCGCTGGACTATGGCAAAGGAGTGGACATTCATCTGCACGAAACCGATCTGGCAGGCGTAGCGGCGATTAATTACATGATAGACACCGTTGAAAAAACGCCACAGTTAAAAGGCAAACTGACCATCAGCCACGCCTTTGCACTGGCGACGCTGGATGAACAACAAGTGGATGAAATAGCTACCCGCATGGCGGCGCAGCAGATAACTATTGCATCGACTGTGCCTATCGGTACGCTGCATATGCCGCTCAAACAGTTACGCGACAAAGGCGTATTCGTGATGACCGGCACCGATAGCGTAATTGATCACTGGTCACCATATGGTTTGGGTGACATGCTGGAAAAAGCCAACCTGTATGCACAGCTCTATATTTATCCGAACGAGCAGGCGTTGTCTCGTGCACTGGGGATTGCCACTGGCGATGTGCTGCCGCTCAATGATAAAGGCGAGCGCATATGGCCTAAAGTGCAGGATGATGCCAGCTTTGTGCTGGTGGATGCCTCCTGTTCTGCTGAGGCGGTGGCACGTATTTCGCCGCGAACCGCGACATTCCATAAAGGGGAAATGGTATGGGGGAGCGTGGGGAAAATGGATAGGCTTTAAGTTTTCGGTCACTGCATAACTCAGTGACCGAAACGATATTTCAGGTCGTCACAGATTTCTGTATGCAAGTAACTTATCTACCAGTTGTGCTTTTTCTATGACAGTAACCCATTTACCCCGACGTAACGCAACTTGACGTGTTTTCATTTCCTGCTCTCCGACAATCAAGATATTAGGAATTTTTAATTGATGGAATCGTTTAATTTTACGGGCTACAGAACTATTACTGTGATCTGCCAGCACATGTAGATCCGCAGATTTGAGTAAATCCACTATTGTGTTGGCATAATCGAGTGCAGCTTCATTGACTGTTGCAATCGCAATGGGTAACGGATGAATCCACTCCGGCAAAGCGCCCTGAGTGACTTCCAACAGCATGCCAAGCCATCGCTCTATTGAGCCATACATGGCTTGATGTAAGATCACCGGACGTTCTTTTTCTCCGGCAGCATTTGTGTATGTGATATCGAAGCGCTCCGGGAGATTAAAGTCCAGTTGAACTGTGCCACACTGCCATTCACGTCCGAGATTATCCTGAAGTGCCAGTTCAATTTTTGGCCCATAAAATGAGCCTTCTCCAACCTGTAATTCGAAATCAATTGATTCACTGTGACAGACTTCAATTAAAATCTGTTCAGCTCTTTGCCACAAAGCGTCATCTCCCAAAGCAAATTCGGGTCGAGTGGAGATTTTGACCGAAAGCTGCTGATAGCCATATTGACTGTAAACCAGTCTGGCCCGGTTCAGAAAATGATTTACTTCAACTTGAACTTGTGACCAGTCACAAAAAACATGGGCATCATCCTGAGTGAACTGCCGTAGACGCAAACAGCCATTCAGAGAACCAGAAGATTCATTACGATGGACGAGTCCAAATTCAAATAGCTTTACGGGCAGTTCCCTGTAACTGTGCACACTGTGTTTGAACAGTAAAATATGTGCCGGACAAGACATAGGTTTTAGCGCGTAATCTTGTATTTCTTCCTGATCACCACCAAAGAACATATTTTCGCCATACATTGTAAGATGACCGGAAGTTTGCCATAGCTCCTTTTTCAAAAACTGGGGAGTGCGAACCTCTTGAAAACCATGTTGTTGATAAAGTTGGCGGATATGCTGCTGAATGGCCTGAAACAACCGCCATCCATTTGGGTGCCAGAAAATCATGCCCGGCCCTTGGGGCTCCGAGTGAAACAAGTCGAGTTGTTGCGCGATTTCACGGTGAGTTTTCATAGTTTCTCCTTGATGAAACTCTGAGCGAAACGCATAAAGTTGGTATAAAAAAACCCTCTGGCGAATCGCTCAGAGGGTTTTAAGAATTCAGTCGTGCCTACCCCCCGAACAACCTGATGGTTTCGGTGGTGGTAGTTTGTTGGGCTGGCTTGGCCAGAATGTAAGACAATCTATTTTTCATAATGTTGAAATTATTAGCAGCCAGAATCAGAAAAAGCAAGTTAAATAATGAACTTTCTTAATAACCTCTGACTTCCTCGCTGTAACTTTTTCGCAATCGTTTAAAGGATTTTCATATCAATGTTATTGTCAGGTAACATACTGGAAATTTAATATGTTACCCGAATAGTGCTTAGAGCCTGCTGGGATAGACTCTTAATATGACAAAACCTGCGATGTGCTTTTTTAAGAAGAATGACTAATTGATTAATTCAATCGCATTCAGATCGCTATTATTGGTTAAATCCTTCCCGTTGAAGAATCGTATAAGAAGATCGGCCAGCACATCCGGGCGTTCTACCATGACGAGATGATCTGATTTTTTAATGGTGGTGAATATTGAGTTTGGAAAAATAGACGCGCAATGCTTAACATATTCAGGCGGTGTAATGATGTCATACTCGCCGGTAGCAAATAAAATTGGCTTGTTAAAGCCTTCGGCTTTCTCGTATTTCTTTTGGTTTAAGAGACGTATTTGGAGATGTTCATATCGTTCTCCCTGATGTCGCGTTGATTCTTGTAGCGTCTTTTTCAGAAGTTTATATGTCGTATCTCTTCCTAATATATTAATACCGGGTTCGAGACAGAGGATACTTGAAATTATCTGCTCTGTAGATTCTTCGTATTCCCCTTCGCTGAGTAATCGTAAGGCTGTATTGAGCCTATCTTGAATGTGAGGTGGTTGAGTTAATGCGGTACCGATTAATACTGATTTATTAATTCTATCGGGCCATTGATATGAGAATGCCAGAGCAGTAGCGCCACCGTAGGAAATACCAATGAGATTTACTGTTTGCAAGGAAAGAATATCTAAAATATGTCGTGCGCATTGAGCAAGAAATTCAAAGCATTCCTTTTTGGGAAGACTTTCGGGAATATCATCCGCAGAGCCTGTTCCCGGTAAATCAACAAATATGAGCGGGCCGTCATCTTTGAGAAGATACTCAAGGTGTGGCAAGGAATACATATCTTGAAAACCGCCCGCTATAATAAGCTTTGGTATTGCTGTTGTTGCACTGATATCACCAATGACACGAAAAGCATATTTTACGCCATGCCATTTGATTTCTCTTCTGTCTTGGGGGGGAGGGCGATGAGTTGAATCAATAAAAGCGGCGAGGGATTCAACATTTCTGAATCTAAGTACATCGCTCCAATCTATTTTCTTTCCTAAATTTTGCTCAATAAAAATTTGTATTTCGACCAGCGAGATGGAGTCTGCTCCGAGACTGAAAAAATCATCTTTGATATTCATTGACTCTACATGTAGTACTTCTTGACATACTTTCAGTATTTCATTTTCAGTGTCATTGAGTTTTTGGTTTTGTGATGATGTTGTGATCATATCTACCTCTTATTTCCACTTAGTTATTTTTTGATAATCTTAGTTAGTGTTTTATGAAAACAGGTAGTTTTTGATGAATAAACGCCCAGAAGGATACACATC
>NZ_LFCV01000164.1 GCF_001037465.1 Xenorhabdus khoisanae | reverse complement strand
TTCCGCCAAACGTTGCTGCTCTGCCTCTTCTGCTGCACGACGGACGGCTTCTTCCGCCAAACGCTGCTGCTCTGCCTCTTCTGCTGCACGACGGGCCGCTTCCTCAGCAACTAACTTTTCTTGTTCAGCTTGTTCTTCTTGCTGTTTCTTATCTTGACGACCAAGTCCAAACCAAGAGAAGAAACCTTTTTTTTTCTCTTTTGCCATCGGCCACTACACTCCTCGCGGTTAATTATGGCGTTATCAATAAATATGCCCACTGAGATAGATTCTAACGGTGATAAAATCCAGTCTAACATTTTCATCACACCACAACACATATCTATCGCGGATTTCGTGGTAAATTAATCAATGGGTTTCTTTATTTTCACTCACTTTTTGTCTTCGCCAAATATGATTTAATGGCACCGGAAGACAAATGCTTAAGTTATGTAAATTATGGCTAAAAAACCACAGCACACGTCTTTAGGACAAATTCGCATTATTGGCGGAAAATGGCGCGGGAGAAAATTACCCGTTCCTGATAGTGATGGGCTGCGTCCAACCACTGATCGTGTCCGTGAGACACTCTTTAACTGGCTTATGCCAACGATTCAGGGAGCCCGTTGTTTGGATTGTTTTTCAGGTAGCGGTGCTCTCGGGTTTGAAGCGTTATCACGTTATGCAGGCTACGCTACCTTAATTGAACATGATCGCAATGTAGCGAAACAGTTATCGGCTAATTTAGCCTTGCTGAAAGCTGAAAATGCCAATGTAGTACAAGGTAATGCTCTACAATACCTCAATGAAGCAGGAACACCATTTAATGTCGTTTTTCTCGATCCACCATTCCGTAAAGGCATGCTCACGGAAGCAATCCGTTTATTGGAAGTCAATGGCTGGCTAGCAGAAGAAAGCTGGATTTATGTTGAAGCAGAATCAGAATCCTCTGCGACAGCAGTTCCTGCAAACTGGCGATTACATAGGGAAAAGGTTGCCGGACAAGTTGCTTATCGATTATATATCCGCCACCAGTAATCTGGTGTCAGACCTGCTTAAACACGATTTTGGAGTCGATGATGTTTATTCAATTAGGAAGAGTTATCATGATGTTAGTTTGGGGAGTCATGATCTTCAATTTCATTCACCCTTTCCCTAAGCCATTGAAGTATTTCATGGATATTGCCATGGTATTCACCGTGATAATGCACGCATTTCAGTTATTGCTGCTGAAAAATTCCCAGCCTAAAGATCAAAAACTCTCTACTTTTCTTCAAACCAAGATCTTCTTTTTCGGTGTTTTTGAGTTGTTGGCTTGGCAGAAAAAGCAACAGCAGAATAAAAAACAGTAGATAAGTCACTCACTTCCCCTTGCCATCTTGTTGCGTTAATGAGTAATCCCGTTAATTACTCATTGACGTGCTTCATTTTTGATAATAAAACGTTATCCATTCGTTAATAACGAATTAACGTTGCTAAATCAGTATACTCTCCACACCAACCCCATTATGAATAGTAATGCCTGCTAAAACGGGCGTTGAACATTAAGGAAAAGAAAAATATGAGTTGGCCATTTCTTGCTGTGTTTTTCTCTGGATGGTTATATATTGATGCCGCCTACCGTGGCACTCAATGGCAGCAATGGGTTTTTCGCCCGGTAACGATGCTGCTTTTGTTATTGTGGGCATGTCAGGCCCCTAATCTTGAGGTTTCTGGCTATCTCATCATTGCGGGTCTAGTGACTGCTTTGCTCTCTGATTCGATCCGTATGCTCCCCGGTAAATATTTACTCTTCTCATTTATCGCGCTGTTCCTGAGTTACTTGCTATATACCATCAGTTTTGCCTGGCATATGAGTTTCAGCCTCTTCTTCCCGTTGCCTTTGGTTTTACTGGCGGTTGGCATTGTGGTTATGGTCGTTATTTGGACTCGTCTGGATAATATGCGTTGGCGGGTCGTTGATAGCTTCATTATGGCACTGCTGATGGTTTGGGTCGCCGGGGAACAATATTTTTCGCTTAGTAATGAAAGTCGTTTTTCTGTTATGGCAGGCGCCATCCTGTTACTCCTTGCACATATTATCAACCTCATTGATCGGTACCGCTTCTCGTTTAAACCATCAAAAGCGATTGTCGCTGCCTGTGGCTTTATCGGGCACTTTTTAATTATTCGTTCAATAATCTTGTAATGTACCCACTCTATTGGGCATAAACCTGATGAACAAATAGCACCAAGAGGAAGGAAAAGTTTGACTCTGGAGTTAACTCCAGAGTGTAGAGTTGTTCTTAACTAACCCGGATTAACTCTATGAAGAGGTCGCCTATGTTCTCCACCGACACAAAACATAAGCAATCACAACATGATCACCATGAGACAGGCCACAATCACTCTCATGAAAATCATGACAAGATACATTCCCATAAGCATTCCCACGAACATGAGCATACTCATAAACATAACGGAGCACATTGCTCACACGATCATGCCCATGCTGTACAGGATACCTCTCCCCTCGAATTAACAGCAAACCAGCGCTTTAATTGGATCATCCAAGGTATGGATTGCCCGAGCTGTGCAGGGAAAATCGAGAATGCTGTAAAAAAGCTCCCGGAAGCCAAACAGGTCAAAGTACTGTTTACTACAGAAAAATTGGTGGTTGATTCTGATGTTGATATTCGCGCCGCTGTCGAAAAAGCAGTAAAACAGGCGGGTTTTGAAATCAAGGAAACGGATTCGTCATCCAAACTGCCTCCGGCAACCAATCCCTGGAAAACATTTTCCCCGATCCTGATTCTCGCTGCCCTGATGTTCGCCAGCTGGGGGATATCAAGCATTAATGCACCCGCCGGGCAAATTGCTTTTATCATTACCACGCTGATTGGGTTATATCCAGTTGCAACCAAAGCCATCAAATTGATCCGCTCAGGTACTCCTTTTGCCATTGAAACGCTGATGAGTGTTGCCGCCATCGGCGCCTTGTTCATTGATGCGACCGCAGAAGCCGCTATGGTTATTCTGTTGTTCAAATTAGGCGAGATTCTGGAATCCTATGCCGCCGGACGTGCTCGTCGTGGCGTCAGCGCCTTGATGGCATTAGTTCCTGACCAAGCTTTATTAGTTAAGGATGGAAAGAAGAAAACCGTATCGGCAGCAGAGCTGCGTCCCGGTGATATTATTGAGGTCGCTCCGGGAGCCCGTTTACCCACCGATGCCGAATTACTCAGTCCATTTGCCAGCTTCGATGAAAGCGCCCTGACAGGTGAATCTGTTCCTGTTGAGCGGCAACAAGGAGAAAAGGTCGCGGCGGGTTGCCTTTCTGTCGATAGCGCCGTGCAGATGAGGGTGATCTCTGAGCCAGGGCACAACGCCATTGACCGCATTCTTCAATTGATTGAAGAAGCAGAAGAACGTCGCGCTCCCATTGAACGTTTCATTGACCGATTCAGCCGCATCTATACCCCGCTGATTATCTTGTTCTCCGCACTCGTGGTACTGATCCCACCTTTGTTCTTTGCCGGATCATGGGAAAGCTGGATCTACCGCGGCCTGACACTACTGTTGATTGGCTGTCCTTGCGCACTGGTTATCTCCACGCCTGCCGCAATTACTTCCGCATTGGCCGCAGCGACTCGTCGTGGCTCCCTCATCAAAGGCGGAGCAGCATTGGAGCAACTTGGAGCAGTGACCACAATCGCATTGGATAAAACCGGCACACTGACCGAAGGCAAACCACAAGTTACTGATATTGAACCAGCGGAAAACATCACCACAGAAACTGTACTGGCACTGGCGGGGGCTGTAGAAAGTGGCTCTCACCATCCATTGGCAAAGTCCATTCTTGAAGCCGCAGAACGGAAAGGAGTGACCATTGTTGAGGCAGAACAGCGCAAGGCGCTAGCAGGAATTGGCGTTGAAGGACAATTGTCAGGACAAAGAATTCTTGTCGCCGCTCCCGGGCGATTACCGGAAAATACGTTATCCGCGGACTGGAAGCAAAGAGTCGTCGATCTGGAAAATGGTGGCAAAACTGCGGTTGCAGTCATGCAGGACACACAATTCATGGGTTTGATTGCCATGCAGGATACCTTGCGTCAGGATGCCATAGACACCATTCGTCTCCTGAAAAAACAAGGTGTTCAGGCGGTCATGCTCACGGGTGACAATCCTCGTGCTGCCGCTGCTATTGCAGGTCAATTGGGCATTGATTATCGCGCAGGATTATTACCGGAAGATAAAGTGAAGGCAGTGACTGAGTTGAATAAAAATCACCATACCATGATGGTTGGTGATGGAATCAATGACGCTCCGGCGATGAAAGCCGCCAGTATTGGCGTTGCCATGGGTAGCGGAACCGATGTTGCATTGGAAACGGCTGACGCTGCACTGACACACAATCGGCTGACCGGTTTAGCTGAAATTATCGCCCTGTCTCGCACAACCCATTACAACATCCGTCAAAATATCACTATTGCATTAGGCTTAAAGGCTATATTCCTTATCACCAGCCTATTGGGTATCACAGGGCTATGGATGGCGGTTCTGGCCGATTCAGGCGCTACTGCACTCGTCACTGCAAACGCCATCCGGCTGCTGAGAGTGAAGCAGCAAAAGTGATAAACCGGGAGAGATAAAAAACAATAAATTGAAAAGGTGCATACTACGCACCTTTTCAAAATTACAATTACTCAAGATTGCTATTAAGGAAAAAGGAAATATGGTATTCAGTGAGGTGATAAGTTGTGACTAAACACCATACTTAAAGCCTAGCACGGCTCCTTTTTTCTGCCAGTCAATTACGCGATATTTCTCACTCAAGCATTTTCACTTTTTCTGAGCAGATAGCGATAAGGGGATTGCCCTGTCTCCTGCGCAATCAATACATGCTCCATAAAACGACAGAAACCGGGAATATCACGGGTTGTCGCCGGATCATCTGCAATGATCAATAACGTCTGGCCGGCACTCATATGGCGGACAGTCTTACGTACCATCATGACGGGTTCCGGGCAGCGTAATCCTAGCGTATCAAGCGTTTTATCGGGATTGGCAAAAACATCGGACATAACAATCTCTGTAGGTTCAAACAATCTATGGACGTGGATTATATTACAAAATATCGCCCACGGCCGTACTTTACTTTTATTGAGCAACACGCGTATGATCAACTTCTCCTGATTTTTCAGGCGCATTTATTTTTTTGGGTTCCCTTACCCCATTCACCAAAAAGGTACAATATGTTCCAATTGACTGCGCAGCAGCGAGCCACGGCTTTGGTCTGGCTTTCGCTCTTCCATATTCTGATCATTACTTCCAGTAACTATCTGGTGCAACTCCCCATCTCCATTTTTGGTTTCCATACCACTTGGGGGGCATTTACATTTCCCTTTATCTTTTTGGCGACCGATCTGACTGTGCGTATTTATGGTGCTCCATTAGCGCGCCGGATCATTATCTCCGTTATGCTTCCCGCCTTGTTGATCTCTTACCTGATTTCAGCTCTGTTTTTTCAGGGCACATGGCAAGGATTCGAGACATTGGGAACCTTTAACTTGTTTGTTGCCCGCATTGCGGCCGCTAGTTTTATGGCTTATGTGCTTGGTCAGATATTGGATGTCGGTGTCTTTAATCGTCTGCGCCAAAAAAGCCGTTGGTGGATAGCCCCGGCTACCGCTATGTTTTTCGGTAATATGCTCGATACGCTGGCCTTTTTCTTTATCGCATTTTATCGCAGCACCGATGCTTTTATGGCAACGCATTGGGTGGAAATAGCCTTGGTGGATTACGCTTTCAAGCTGTTTATCTGTATGCTTTTTTTCCTGCCAGCTTATGGCATTCTGCTGAATTTAATTCTGAAATTTTTTTTCAATCAAACCGCAGATAAGACACTGGCTAAATTCCACTAACTGCTCTCCCCCTCATCGGGGGAGTTTCCCTACATCTTAATAGCATAGGTTATTCTCAATATTGAATAACAGCTTGAATTAAAATTTCTTTTACTATCAAACGTAATCAAAAAATCTTTTAGGTTAAGACCATATCCGGCTATCAGACTTGTTTCTGTTTGTGATACTTTCTGTTTGTAGTACTTTCTGTGATAATTTTTGAACAGTATGTACTCAGAAGAAAATATGGCATCCAGTCATATCCTTAATATCATTTTTCTCATTATCTCCCCAATGGCTTAAGAAAAAAGATATGTTTTTCTGTATCCATTTAACGTGCGGATGGATCATATACATTTTATTATCCAAGAATAAGGTTATGGTCATATGAATCAACCATTATGTAACTCAGTATTAAAATTAAAACATTATTTTAGAATAAGTAATCAAGAATCTTCGGATAATATTTCAGATATACTTAAAACAACCTGCAATGATTACCAATCATCAGTAAAGAAATTTATA
>NZ_LFCV01000163.1 GCF_001037465.1 Xenorhabdus khoisanae | reverse complement strand
ATTAAGTCACTGAAAGTTAATACTTTTTAGCACTAAAAGTATCAATAACTGTTTGTTTTGTAAAATAATTAATAAACCAAATAATAAAAAACAAGTTAATCATCTAGCTAAAAATAACACGATATAAAAACACATCCAAAATTAGTATTATTGGCTAATAGTTATTACCATTAATAAATACAGCCAAAAAAAACATTAAAAAAAATCATTAATAAAATAAGTAAAATAGTTAGAAAACCATGATGTCTGTATGCCTTAAGAAGGCGTTATTGGGACGTCTTCTGGTTGTCACATTATTCATAAATAACATTGAGTTATTATCTTACTCTGAATAAAAAACAACCCCAAAACAGTCGAAATGATAAATATATTTACGAGTCTTTTCGCAAAATAGGCAAAGACGACTTTTTATTATTTTTTATCGATTCATGATAGCCGCTTTCTTGCTAAGGAGAGCACCATGACACTCGCTGTCATTCACACACGGGCAACAATTGGTATCGATTCCCCAATCGTCACAATAGAAGTACATATCAGTAATGGCTTACCCGGTTTAACACTCGTCGGCTTACCTGAAACGACCGTTAAGGAAGCCAGAGATCGTGTCAGGAGCGCTCTGATCAATAGCGGTTTTACTTATCCCCCTAAAAGGATAACTGTCAATTTAGCACCAGCCGATCTCCCCAAAGAAGGAGGAAGATATGATTTACCTATCGCTATAGCAATCTTGGCAGCATCAGAGCAAATAACAACAGATAAGCTGCACCATTATGAATTTTTAGGAGAGTTAGCGCTTTCTGGTGAAATACGACGAGTTACGGGAGCTATCCCAGCCGCATTGAGTGCAAAAAAGGTAGGAAGACAACTGATTCTCTCCTCAGAGAATCAAGATGAACTGGCAATTTTGTCCCAGAACGAAACATTACTGGCAAACCATTTACTTCAAGTCTGCCATTTCCTGAAAGGAGAAAAAGCATCTTTATCCTCCCCTTCTCCCATAAAAATACAAACTGAGTCATCTATCTTAGATATGCAGGATATTATCGGGCAGGAGCAAGCAAAACGAGCGCTGGAAATTACTGCCGCCGGCGGTCACAACCTTCTGTTACTTGGCCCTCCTGGAACAGGTAAAACCATGCTTGCAAGTCGGTTATGTAGTTTGCTACCTCCATTAACGCATCAGGAAGCGCTAGATGTCGCAGCAATCAAAAGCTTAGTTGGTAATCCAGTTAACCCTCAAAAATGGCATACACGGCCATTTAGAGCGCCTCATCACAGTTCATCAATGGCCGCTCTCGTTGGCGGCGGTTCAATACCTAAACCCGGAGAAATTTCTCTTGCTCATAATGGTGTGTTATTTCTGGACGAATTACCTGAATTTAATCGAAGCGTTCTTGATGCACTGCGTGAGCCATTAGAGTCCGGTGAAATAGTCATATCCCGAGCAAGAGCAAAAGTCTGTTTCCCCGCCCAAGTTCAACTGATTGCGGCTATGAATCCAAGCCCAACTGGCTACCATCAGGGATTACATAACAGAAGTAGCCCGCAACAGGTATTGCGTTACCTTTCCAAACTCTCAGGCCCTTTTTTAGACCGTTTTGATCTTTCGATTGAAGTTCCTTTGCTTCCGCCCGGAATTCTCAGTCAATCATCAGTAAAACATGGAGAAAGTAGCCATGAAGTTAAAAAACGGGTACAAACCGCCAGAAACATACAAATAGAGCGATGCGGGTATATCAATGCTCATCTCAATAGCAGACAAACTGGAAAGATCTGCAAAATTAGAATTGAAGATGCCATTTTTCTGGAAAATACTTTATTGAAATTGGGACTATCTATACGTGCTTGGCACAGAATACTCAAAGTTTCCCGTACAATCGCAGACTTAAAAGAACAAAAAGAAATAGAAAAACCAGATATTATGGAGGCACTCAGCTACCGATGTATGGATAGGTTACTTATTCAACTACAAAAACAGACTGGGTAAATTAGAAGAGGGGCAATTTGCCCCCTCTTGATAGATGATTAATATCAATGCTGGTATTAATCATCAGTATCGGTATAGTCCTCTGTGGAGTCTACCTGTGGTTTCCCGCCGGAAAGAGTATGAAAACGTTTTGGACGGCTAATTTTTGCCAAATATTTAGTCCATACTTTTTCCTCTGTCGTTGCAGGTGCACGTTCACCTCGGCAAACTGCAACAAACAGTTTTTCTTCTTCTGTTTGAGGTTCACGTTTACCTAGATCCAATTCATTGAACGCATGACCATAACGTTCTAACAATTGGGCCTCTTTGATGGTGAAATCACCATGACGGGAAAATCCACGTGGATAGTTTTTATTATCAAAAAAACGATTAGTCGTGATGAAGCTTTCAGCCATCTGACACACTCCTAACTCTAATGTCATACCAATTATGGCGCGGAGTATTAGGGAGGCTTGACATTCTGTAAAACAAAATATTTAAATCTTAACGACAAAAACTATTGGAGATGCATGTGGACACTGAATTACTGAAAACCTTTTTGGAAGTCAGTAAGACTCGTCACTTTGGCCGGGCAGCTGAATCGCTTTATCTAACACAATCTGCTGTTAGCTTTCGGATCCGCCAACTCGAAAACCAGTTGGGTACCAATTTATTCACACGGCATCGCAATAATATCCGCTTAACTGCGGCTGGAGAGCGCCTTGTACCCTATGCAGAGTCGCTAATGAATACTTGGCAATTAGCAAAGAAAGAAATCAACTACGTTGCTCAGCATACAAAACTTTCCATCGGTGCTACAGCCTCCTTATGGGAAGGCTACCTGACATCTTGGTTAAATACGTTTTACAAATTCCATCAAGAAACGAGAATCGAATCTCTGGTATCTACGCGCCAATCACTGGTCAAACAATTACATTCTCGTGAATTAGATCTTTTAATTACCACAGAACCTCCAAAAATGGATGAATTCCAAAGTAAGTTGATTGGTAACATCCAGCTTGTTCTATTAACGACCCCGCGTAATCTTGAGAAAGGCGTTGAGAACTACATTAAGTTGGAATGGGGCGCTGATTTCCATCAACAAGAACAACAAATTTTAAAGCATGATCACCCTCCTATCATTACAACTACATCAGCACATATTGCGAGAGAATTATTGGATAGCGTGAATGCTGCAACCTTCCTCCCAATACACTGGCAAGAAAAATATCCAAAACTCGTAGCCTCACTTGATAATAAGTTAATAGAACGACCACTGTACGCTGTGTGGCTGCAAAACAGTGATCAACAAGCTTTTATCCAACAGCTACTAAAAATTCCTGTCGAAAAAGCACCTATAACTGCCTGAGGACTGTTTTTATAGTTAAAAATAGGGAGAATGCGCAGGAGAACAAAGCCTGCAATTAAATTAGATAGATAGATAGATAGATAGATAGATAGATAGATAGATAGAAACTACACAGAGAAATGACAGAAAAAAGAGGAAGCACAAATAAAGAAAAAACCCAGCTAAAGCTAGCTGGGCTATTAATCTGAAAGCTATATCAATTATTACTTAGTTGTTAACTGGCAGGGGCGGAGAGACTCGAACTCCCAACACCCGGTTTTGGAGACCGGTGCTCTACCAATTGAACTACGCCCCTAAATACGGTGGCGGTGCGGACGGGACTCGAACCCGCGACCCCCGGCGTGACAGGCCGGTATTCTAACCA
>NZ_LFCV01000162.1 GCF_001037465.1 Xenorhabdus khoisanae | reverse complement strand
GAACTATATATGCTGATTAATATAAGATTAGTAATAAATTTATTATTAGCTGCGTATTTATCTTATTTATTTAACATAAAATTATTATAAATCAATTAGTTAAATTATTAATTTTTATAAAAACCCATAAAGTGAAATTAGGAGAATATGAGTTATCTCTCATGTAAGGAAAACCAAGATACTGTTTAGCCTACGGCAATCAAACAGCCGAGGGATGCAGAGATAACAACAGAACAAAGAAACGTAATTCATATCACGGAAGAACACACCTTGCCTCGGTGAGAGGCTGTTTTTTTACAAAACGTTAATAACAAGGTCAAGTCATTAAAAAAACAATACGAATGTCAGAAAACAAAACGGCGAATCAGGTGGTAACAATAGGCTTACCGTGAACGGTAGTGAATCCGTCAAGGCAGGCTCTATTTACGGGCAATTATCCTTGATAACGCCATAACTTACTGACTCAAAAAAGGATAAAATATGGAAGATGTGCACATATTAGTCGGAAAACGTATTCAAACCAAAAGGAAAGAATTGGGCATTACGGCAACAGCTCTGGCAAAGCAAATCAGTATCAGTCAACAACAACTTTCACGTTACGAAAGAGGGACAAATCGAATTAATTTAGCCCATCTTGTTGTTATTTCAACTATATTAGATACCCCAATTGAGTGGTTTTTTGAAGAATGCTTCAAAAAACACACAAAAGAGGATAACACCGTTAATAAACTCGCGGATCAATATATTCCCATTGCTGAAACAATTATAGGGAAGAATGGTTGTTAAATGGGACAAGATAAACGCGTCAGAAGCCTGTTATGAGACTGATTTAATTGCTCATATTTAAGGCTTCTGACTCTTGTTAGTCAGTATTTCTACATTGTGCATTTCACTGTCAAGAGTGCTCAACAATTCCAATGACATCCATAACAAATCGTTTGATAATTCTCAGTTCTTCCGCCGAATAGCTTTCCAGTTTTTGTAACCACCTTGCTTCCGCTTGTTGATGCAATTTCTCATGGAGATCAAATAGCCGCTTCCCTTCGCGAGTAAGTCTGAAATAGGTTTCTTTCTGGTTATCCACCATTTTCAGTTTCTCAACCATAGAACGTTGAAGAAGTTTTGCACACACTTTTGAGATCGCACCCTTAGTCATTTTCACCGTTTGACTGATAGCGGTGATATTCAATAGCCCAGATTCCCCGATACACTGAATGACATGTAATTCAGACAATGAGTAATCACTGATTCCATACTCACGGAGTGTCTTTTCATCATGTCTTTGCTTAATATCGTCTCTCAGGTGTATCAAATGGTTAACGGCGGCAAGGATCTCGCGTTGGTGGGCTGTGCTGTTAGTCATTTATGATTATTTCTCAGGAAACTATTTCCGACATCATAGCAAAAAAAGATCTTTACAAAATCTACCAATTTATTAATCTCCATATTGTTTCCAAGGAAACAATATGGAGAAAAAGATGAATAAACGTATTTCAGCCCGCAATGTAAAAATGGTCTTCTATCTGGTGTGCTTCAGCGCCCTTTTAGGATCTCTGGCACAAAATATTTATGCTCCCGTTATTCCTACCGTCAAAGAGTTGTTCAATACCTCCTTGCCGTTAGTCAATCTCACTGTATCAGCATTCACATTCGTTTTAGCTTTTATGCAAATCGTATATGGCCCACTCGCTGATCGAAAAGGCCGCAAAGCGATTCTGCTGCCGGCCCTTGCTATCTCCATTATCGGTTCAGTCGGCTGTGCCATGACTTCCGACATTTATTGGCTGATTTTCTTTCGGATAGTGCAAGCCATTGGAATTGCAGCTATTCCAGTTATTGCTGCGACAATTATTGGCGATCTTTATGAAGGACAGGATCGTGCAAAAGCCATCAGTACCTATCAAATGTTATTAACACTTGCCCCTGCGTCAGGGCCATTGATAGGAGGCTATTTAGCTGAATTAGATGGATATGTTGCTATTTTCCAGTTTATTGCCATTATTGGGGGATTGATATTCATCGGAAATTTGTTTTGGTTACCGGAAACTAAACCTGAGCAACAAGAAGGCAATCAAAAAACAGCCTTTCACTTCCGTAAAATTCTATCCGACCGCACCACGCAATCCGTTTTCTTCGTCAGCTTTATGCTGTTCTATTGTTATTTCTGCTTTCTGACTTTTTTACCCATCATCTTAAATAATGAATATGATTTCAGCCCTGCTGATATTGGTTGGATGTATCTCCCCATGTCTTTGGCAATGGTTGCCGGCAGTTATATTTATCGCTTGATTAATCATCGATTTACTAAAGAAAACGGGCTTATTATCAGTAGCTTGCTAAACTTGCTGTTAATCCTGCTTTTTGCCATAACATACCAATTTGGTATTCCTACTTTAATTATTGTCACGGCTTTTTACGGTTTTACTTTGGGGCTATCAACGCCGACACATGCCACCTTGCTGTTGGCAAAATTTGTGGAAGAGCGAGCAACAGTGATTGGGCTTTATAATTTCATCAGGTATACAGGTATGGCTATTGGCCCAATGGTTGGTAGTTTCTTGTTATTCAATAATCGCTATGAATGGATATTTTTAGTGGGAGCCTTGTTATTTGCCTTGGCTATTGGTTTTACTGCCATTATGACGCATTGGCGCGATAAACCATAAAGCACTTCTCAGCCGATGGCGATCCACATCCAGCGAACTTCATCGGCACGCTGTACCACCAATTTTGTGCCTTGCAGTGATAGCTGAATTCCCATCATAAAAGCCGCCAGAACCAACAACATTACCGCAGCAATAATGGCATTAACCCAGTTGGTTTTTTCCATACTTTTTCTACCTCAAGGGCGACCTAAAATACCTGTCGGCATCACGAGTATATCGATTTCATCAGAGGAATTTTGCAAAGGGGCTTTCGCAAAAGGCTGAGAATGGAAGGTTCCGGTTTTCATGCAGAATTCAATAACGTAACATTCAATGAGACATCGCCCAAACCGCCGCAACATTACGTGCCGTTACCCGCAGATTCTCCGACCCTTTAGCGAGAGCATCAGAAAGGGAACACGCTCCCGGTACGATGGAAAATACCGCATCCAACCCATATTGATGCACTACATTGTAATCCTGGCTCATTCCACCCACTAAGGCGATTGTGGGAATGCCAAACTTTTTGGCAACTTTAGCAACGCCAATCGGCGTTTTACCCTGTATCGTCTGCTTATCTATACGGCCTTCTCCCGTAATGACCAAATCTGCCCCCTGAACAGCTTCTTCTAATTTCAACGTATCAATGACAATCTCAATACCTGATTGCAAATTCGCCCCAAGACATCCCAGCAAAGAAGCGCCCATACCTCCCGCCGCCCCCGCGCCTGCTTTATCAATCACGTTTTTGCCTGTTAGCGATTCAATCTTCATCCCATAATGAAGCAATGCAGAATCCAACGCTTTCACCATCTCCGGCGTTGCCCCTTTTTGTGGGCCAAACACCGCTGAAGCTCCTGATTCTCCACATAGCGGGTTATTCACGTCACAAGCCACGGTGAATGCAATTTGACTAAGGCGAGGGTCAAGATCTGTTAAATCAATTCTTTCCAGACGAGTTAACGCTGCACCGCCAAATGGCAGAGTTCGTCCGTCCCCATCAAGTAAATTTGCCCCGAGTGCCTGCATCATACCTGCACCACCATCGTTGGTCGCACTGCCGCCAATGCCTAAAATCAGTTTCTGGGCGCCATGCTCCAATGCGGCCAAAATAAGCTCTCCCGTACCATAACTTGTTGTTACCAAAGGGTTACGCTGTTCTGCTGGTACTAAGTGCAAACCCGAAGCGGCAGCCATTTCAATCACTGCCGTCTTTCCATCACCCAATAGACCGAAAAATGCTTCAACAGGTTGCCCCAACGGATCGGTAACGGTACATGTGATATATTTTCCCCCTGTTGCCGCAACCAGTGATTCCACTGTTCCTTCCCCACCATCTGCCATCGGCAACTTGATGTAATCCGCCTGCGGGAAAATTTCCTGAAATCCCTGCTCTATCGCTTGCGCCACTTGCAAAGCACTCAGGCTTTCCTTAAATGAATCAGGAGCAATCACAATTTTCATGACAAGTTCCTCTATCGCTTTGGGAATGTTTTCTAACATCTCTAACCAGCAAAACCGAATATGCCAAAGATAAAAGAATTTATATCTGAATAATAGAAACACATACCTGAAACTCAATATTGCCCTATGCTATTTTGCGCGCATAAAAAAAGCGATAAATCAATTATCGCTTTTTATCATTAAGAGTATGTGTATTTACGCTTCGATAGCCAACCGCAATTTCTTCATTGCGTTTTTTTCCAGCTGTCGAACACGCTCAGCAGATACTCCATATTTATCTGCCAGTTCCTGCAAGGTGGTTTTGTTGTCATCATCCAGCCAACGAGCCCGAATGATGTCTTGGCTACGCTCATCCAGTCCTTCCATCGCTACAAAAAGTTTATCCGCAGCGTGGTTTTCCCAGTTATCTTCTTCAATGCCATCGGCAAAGTCAGAAGCTTTGTCTTGCAAATACAGCACCGGAGCCACGGGTTGGCTATCGTGATTGTCATCATCAGAAGACATATCAAATGCCATATCCTGCGCTGACATACGGGATTCCATCTCTCGGACGTCTTTGCTGGTCACGCCCAGTTCTTTGGCGACCAGATCAACTTCATCCTGATTGAACCATCCCAGACGTTGTTTCGCCTTGCGCAAATTAAAGAACAGTTTGCGCTGGGCTTTTGTCGTTGCGACTTTCACAATACGCCAGTTACGCAATACATATTCATGGATCTCTGCCTTAATCCAGTGAACAGCAAAAGAGACCAGACGCACACCTACTTCTGGATTAAATCGACGAACCGCTTTCATCAGGCCAATATTACCTTCCTGAATTAAATCCGCCTGTGGCAGGCCATAACCGGCATAGCTGCGAGCAACATGAACAACGAAGCGCAGGTGAGAAAGAATCAGCTTTTTCGCTGCATCCAGATCCCCCTGGTAATGCAGCCTTTCCGCCAGTTCCTTCTCTTCCTCTGCGGAGAGCATAGGATAAGCATTGGAGGCACGGATGTATCCTTCCAAACTACCTTGTGGAACTAATGCCAAAGTTTGCATTTCTTTTGTCATTCAAATTCTCTCAAAATCAGATTCAAATTGATGGCTTTTGAAGTTTGCCCGAAT
Organism: Xenorhabdus khoisanae; assembly: GCF_001037465.1. Classification (GTDB taxonomy): domain Bacteria; phylum Pseudomonadota; class Gammaproteobacteria; order Enterobacterales; family Enterobacteriaceae; genus Xenorhabdus; species Xenorhabdus khoisanae. Next base: position 2,955 of record NZ_LFCV01000162.1, on the reverse strand, counting down.
CTACCCATAAGGTTTTTTCAAGCCAAAGATGCGTCTATTTTACCATCATAGAGATCATATTCAAATTGTCTTGATTGTATGGATATCAATACAAATCTGTAACGGTGATTTCGACAGCGATTCAGCCCAAAAGTTCACTTCAAAAAGTTCACTTCAAAACCCGAAAATCACTTTATTCTGGCCTGAAGCGACGCAAATGCTGAATTGTCGCAAACCACGCGGCAATCCAACCGATCATACCCGAAATGAGCACCAACAATAGTGATTCATCCCATCCCAATCCATACAGTTTAAAGTTCGTTCCAAAGACACTCGCCACTTCCGTGACAACATTAGAAAGTTTCCACACCAACAGGGACGAGAGGATTAAAGAAAAAATCGCGCCTAACATCCCCAGCAAAGCGCCGCCATTGAGGAAAGGTCGCAAAATAAAGCCGTCCGTTGCCCCAATCAGTTTCATCACGTTAATTGTTTCGCGGCGGCTGAAGATACTCAACCGGACGCTATTACCAATAACCAAAAGCAGGGCAACCACCATCAAGACACCTATCACGGCAGCAATCCGGCCAATCAGGGCGGTCAGAGCTGTCAGGCGGGAAAACCAGCTCTCATCCATTTTGACTTCTTCAATGCCTGCAATCCGGGAGACTTGATCGCGCAATGTCGTTAATGCTTGTGGGTCTTGGAAATTCAGTTTGGGAGAGACAATGGCAACCGCTGGCAGAGGATTTTCTTCTAACATATCCAAAGCACTGGCAAATCCTGACCAGGCACGAAATTCATTCACCGCTTCTTCGCGGGAAAGGTAATTTACCGATTTCACGCCGTCCAGATCTTTCAGCTGATCAATCACCTGTCTGGCACTGTTGTCATTCAACGACTTATCCAAATAAACCGTAAGCTGTGGAATGGGATACCACTGTACCGCCGCCTGATTGACGTTTTTCCAAACGATATAGAACACGCTCGGCAGAGTCAGGGAAATAGCAATGACCATAATGGTCAGCAGCGTTGCCAATGGCTGGCGCAACATATCTGACAGCGTGCTTTTCCACGCATAACGCCACTGTACACGCCATCCCCCTTTCAATGATTTGGATTTAGACTTTGGGGACAGTGCTTTTTTAGTTGAATGACGGACATTCTTAGCCATGATGTCCTCCTTGCATACGTCCCTGATTCAGGGTCAGGATGCGGTAATTTCTTCGTTCAATGAGGGCAATATCATGGGTAGCCATAAGAACTGTCACCCCAACCCGGTTAAATTCTTCAAACAAACGCATGATCCCCTCGGATAACTCACCATCCAGATTTCCCGTCGGCTCATCCGCCAACAGAACAGTTGGCTTGTTTACCACAGCGCGGGCAATGCCAACGCGCTGCTGTTCTCCACCGGAAAGTTGAATAGGGAAATTTTTCGCTTTGTCCAACAGGCCGACTTTATCCAGCGCCGCAGATACCCGCCGGCGAATGTCTTCAGCACTAGCCCCTGAGATAATCAACGGCATAGCGACATTCTCATATACCGTGCGATCCAGCAGCAGGTGATGATCCTGAAAAATCATGCCGATCTGACGACGCAGAAAAGGGATCTCCCGGGATTTTAATCGGCTGATGTCATGACCGGAAAACCCGATATGACCCGCGCTGGGGCGTTCAATACCACAGATAAGTTTCAAAAGCGTACTTTTGCCCGCCCCTGAATGACCTGTTAAAAATGCCATTTCCCCTGGAAGTAGGTGAAAATCCACCCCTTGCAGCGCCTGCCGCCCTCCCAGATAGGCTTTACTGACCTGTTCAAAGCGAATCATTGATAGTTAATCCTCTCGGGCAAAAAGGGCCTCAATAAAATCGTCTGCCTTAAATGGACGGAGATCTTCAATGCCTTCCCCAACGCCAATGTAGCGAATCGGGATCTCAAATTGGTCGGCAATAGCGAAGATAACCCCCCCTTTTGCAGTACCATCTAGTTTGGTCAGTGAAATACCCGTCAATCCCACAGCCTCATGGAATAGTTTAGCCTGACTTACTGCGTTTTGGCCTGTGCTGGCATCCAGTATCAGCATAATTTCATGGGGCGCAACTTCGTCCAGTTTTTTCATCACTCGAACGATCTTTTTCAGCTCTTCCATCAAATGGGATTTATTCTGCAAACGCCCTGCGGTATCCGCAATCAGGATATCAACGCCTTTGGCCTTGGCTGACTGAATGGCATCAAAAATCACTGAGGCAGGATCGGCCCCCGTATGTTGAGCAACTACAGGAATTTTGTTGCGTTCGCCCCAAACTTGTAACTGCTCCACTGCTGCTGCACGGAAAGTATCCCCTGCCGCTAACATGACTGATTTGCCCTGAGACTGGTATTGGCGCGCTAATTTACCAATCGTGGTTGTCTTGCCGACACCATTCACCCCCACCATCAAGATGACGTAAGGAGATTTACCTCCAATCTCCAGCGGCTTATCAACTTTTGTCAGAATGCCTGACATCTCTTCTTTCAATTTAGCATAAAGCGCTTCCGCATCTTTCAGTTCCTTGCGGCTGGCATGAGCTGTCAGACTGGTAATGATCTTACGTGTCGTTTCAACGCCCACGTCCGCGATCAATAACTGTTCTTCCAGTTCTTCAAACAGATCATCATCAATTTTCTTGCCACGGAACAAACTCAAAAAACCGGAACCAAGATTCTGGCGAGTTTTTACCAGACTGCGTTTCAAGCGAGTAAAGAACCCTTCTTTGGTCGGGCGTTCTTGTTCCTTAGGTAATGCGGCTTGTTCCTCAGCCTGACGAGCGGCTTCTTCCGCTAAACGTTGCTGTTCTGCCTCTTCTGCTGCACGACGGGCCGCTTCTTCCGCCAAACGCTGCTGCTCTGCTTCTGCTGCACGACGGGCGGCTTCTTCCGCCAAACGCTGCTGCTCTGCCTCTTCTGCTGCACGACGGGCCGCTTCTTCCGCT
>NZ_LFCV01000161.1 GCF_001037465.1 Xenorhabdus khoisanae | reverse complement strand
CGCCCGGCAAATCGAAACTGCAAAACCCAAAGAAAAAACCTACAAACTCGCCGATGGCGGTGGTCTCTATTTAGAAGTCTCAGCTCGCGGCTCAAAATACTGGCGGATGAAGTATTACCGTCCGACTGATAAGAAAGAAGATCGGCTGGCGTTCGGCGTTTATCCGGCGGTATCGTTAGCCGATGCCCGCGCTAAACGCGATGAAGCCAAAAAGCTGATGGCGCAAGGCATCGATCCCAAAGCTGAGAAAAGAGGTGCTCCCTCACCTGCCAAAGTGAATACTTTTGAACAGGTCGCTCGTGCATGGCACGCCAGTAACAAACGCTGGAGCGACAACCATCGTCAAAAAGTGCTGCGCAGCCTTGAGCAGTACATCTTCCCCCATATCGGCACCCGCGATATTACCACATTACGCACCAGCCAGCTTTTAGCTCCGGTCAAAGCCATTGATGAGCAGGGAAAACACGATATTGCCCAGCGCCTGCGCCAGCGTGTCACCGCCATCATGCGCTATGCTGTCCAGAATGACATTCTGGAATCCAATCCGGCGAACGATATGGCGGGCGCACTCACTACCACAAAATCCCGTCACCATCCCGCACTGCCCCATGAATACTTGCCTGACTTTTTAGCTCGCTTATCTTCCTATCGCGGGCGCTTGCTGACCAAGATTGCGGTAGAACTGGCGCTGCTGACGTTTGTCCGCTCCAGCGAACTGAGATTTGCCCGCTGGCAGGAAATCGACCTTGAAAACGCGGTCTGGAAAATTCCCGCCACACGAAAACCTATCAAAGGCGTTCGCTTTTCTGAGCGCGGCATGAAAATGAAAACCGATCACATTGTACCGTTAAGCCGTCAGGCTGTTTTGCTTATCAACGCCTTGCAGGAACTGAGCGGCAATTGCGAGGTGATATTTCCCAGTGATCATGGTAATGCGAAAGTGATGAGTGAAAACACCGTCAACAAGGCGCTGCGGGCGATGGGCTACGACACGCAAACCGATGTTTGTGGGCATGGTTTCCGCACAATGGCGCGCGGGGCAATGGGCGAATCCGGCCTGTGGAGCGATGACGCTATCGAACGCCAATTGAGCCATATCGAACGCAACAATGTCCGGGCGGCGTATATTCACACCTCCAAACATCTGGATGAACGGCGGCTGATGGTGCAGTGGTGGGCGGATTATCTGGATGCGAACCGGGAACAATCCATCACACCCTATGACTTCGCCAAACCGCTGCGCGACCGGAAAAACCGTTAGTACAATTTGTAACCTTTTAATTTTCATCGAAGGATAACTAATTAACGCTGTTCATTGTGTTTGGCTTTTTCAATAATCCGCCTGTCATCCAATAACGTCCACGATGAGCGCTCAAGGACTCGGTAACAGGAGAATTAAATATGATAGTGACAGCATTGAAAACCAGCCTGATCCGTCTGCCGGAAGTACAACGCAGAACGGGTTACAGCAAAGCGTGGATCTACAAACTGATTAGCGATGGTGAATTCCCGCAACAGGTCAAAATCGGACCTCGCTCAGTAGCCTTTATTGAAGCAGAAATTGATCACTGGATTGCGCAGCGGATCGCCGAATCACGGGCGGCATAACGAATAAGAGAACATGACATAAGAATAAACGAACTATAAAACACAACGCCCCGAAGTGCTTCCAACACTGCGAGGCGTTTCACCAACAATCATTAAGCAAGGTAAAAATGATGGCTGATACACAGCATACCCAAACTCGCCCTAAATTTACAGCTCAAAAAACAACAAGCAATCACAAATCGCTTGACCTGATCCAAACCGTCAAAACTTCGGCTATGTACTCATGGCAAAACCTGCTGCCAGCTTGCGGTATCACTGTTCCGGCAAAAGGTAAACATGGTGCCTGCCCGGTTTGTGGCGGCACTGACCGTTTTCACTTTATCGACGACCATCATCATGGCAACTGGCATTGCCGCCAGTGTGACGCCCCGAACTATGGCGATGGACTGGATTTAGTGGCAAAAACCAACGGGATCTCGATTCTTGAAGCCGCAAAAGTTATTGCTAACGTGCAGGCATTGCCCTTACCGGAACTCAAGCCCGCCAAAGAAAATCTCTATCCAACACAGCCCATTGCCGAACGAGTGGCGGCACTGATGGCGCAGACTGTCGCTGGGAAATCTCCCTATCTGACGGCAAAAGGGCTGCATTGCCCTAATCAGCGTTTGTTGCCCGATAATTCGGCAGTGTTGGCACTGACAACACTGGATAAAAAAGTCACAGGTGCGCAGATCATTAAGCCCAATGGTGAGAAAAAATTACTGTCTGGCAGCCAGAAGAAAGGTGCGTTTATTGCATTGTCAGAACTGGGAGAGCAACCCGACACGGTGATCATTACCGAAGGTTACGCCACGGCACTAACAGTTAACCAACTCTATAAAGGCACTGTTCTGGCGGCACTGGATGTAGGCAATTTGTATTCTGTCGCCAAAGCCGTTAGGGAACGCTGGTTGAACACAAAAATCATTATTGCCGCAGATAATGACTGGCATCATCCCGATGAATTGGATAAGAACGGTAAACCTAAAACGAATATTGGCAAGATCTCAGCAGAAAAAGCTGCCTTTGCGGTTAATGGCTGGATCGCGTTACCGCCTACAGAACATAAAGCTGACTGGAATGATTATCGCCAGAATCACGGTATTGAGGCAGCAAAACAGGCTTTTAGTGAGGGGCTTTATCAACCGGCATCAACCAAGAAAAAAGCAGCAGCTCAATCTAATGATACCGAATCTTCCAAGCTGACACTCTGCCAGATGGGAGCCAGCCAGCGCGGAGAAATCTTGCTGGCGCGTTATAACGGAGATTTGGCTTTGGATGGCGCTTCGGAAACCGTTCATCACTATGATGGCATTGTCTGGCGTCCGGTCAGTGACCGCGATTTAAAGCGGGAAATGGTGGCAACCTTTATGGAAGAAAAACTGCCATACTCGCCGCATGGCATCAGCTCTGCCGTGGATGCCCTGAAATTACAGCTTCCGATGATGCAGCCGCCAAAGCGCCACTTAATCGGATTCAGTAATGGCGTGTTTGACCTGAAGAGCTGTCAATTCCGCCCTCATCGCAAACATTATTGGTTATTACTCGCCAATGATGTCGAATTCAATTCCCCTGATTCGGGGGAAACCCTGCAAGATTATGCGCCGCAGTTCTGGTACTGGCTCAATCGGGTGACAGCCAACTGTGAGAATAAGTTTGATCGCGTACTGGCAGCCCTGTTCATGGTGCTGGCAAACCGCTACGACTGGCAGCTGTTTCTGGAAGTCACCGGCGCCGGAGGCAGTGGCAAAAGTATCTTTGCCGAAATCTGTTCAATGCTGGCAGGCAAAGGTAATACTGTTTCAGCGAGTATGGCTGCACTGGAAAACCCACGGGAACGGGCGCTGATTGTCGGTTATTCGCTGATTATCCTGCCAGACCAGACCCGCTATGTGGGCGATGGTTCCGGCATTAAAGCGATTACAGGTGGCGATGAAGTTGCCATTGACCCAAAACATAAACAACCTTACTCAACCCGTATCCCTGCGGTGGTGCTGGCAGTAAACAATAACGCCATGAGTTTCAGTGATCGCAGTGGTGGCGTATCGCGGCGTCGGGTGATTTTTAACTTTTCCGAAGTCGTACCGGAAAATGAACGTGATCCACATCTGCGGGATAAAATCGCGACAGAATTGCCTGTGATTATCCGGCACCTGCTGCATAAGTTCGCTGACCCACAAACTGCAAGGCGATTACTGGCAGAGCAACAGAAATCAGAGGAAGCGCTGGATATCAAACGCGGCACCGATCCACTGGTTGATTTCTGTGGCTACCTGCTTGCGTCCGATGAAGCTGATGGCCTGTTAATCGGCAATGCGGAAATTATGCCGTTTAATCCCCGCAAATACCTTTATCACGCCTATCTTGCCTATATGAAAGGCAATAACCTGAACAAACCCATTTCTGTAACCCGTTTTGGCATGGATATGCCCGGTGCGCTGGCAGAGTACAACCAGCACTACCTGCGCAAGAAAAGCAAACACGGCATTCGTAGCAATCTGAGCCTGGATCTTGATACTGCCATCGAATGGATGCCTAAACTGATAAGGGATAACCTGCCCGAAGAATAATTTTTTTCTTTATTGATGATAGCTTTCAAAGAAATATAAAAAAGTGTTCACCACTATTCATCTTATAATTTAAACCAGATATATCAATGCATTATAGGGTGAATAGTTATTTTTAAACTGTTCACAACTATTCAACCCTGTTCACCTTTTTCAGATCTGAGGTGAACGGTTAGGTGAAGAGTGGTGATGAGTTTGATTTCAAGTTATCATCATTTAACAATATGAATTTAAATGAAAATTATCAAAGGTGAATAGGGTGAACAGTTTTATTTCTAATTCTTTAATAGGGTGGCCTAGATAAAAAGGCTTTTCTGGCTGGCATAGTGTTTTTCAAAGTCTCTGGTTTGTCAGGTTAATCTATTAGCCGGACAAACCAGAGAAGACAAGCGCAGCGCGTCAGTGTGATTTTAGATTTATCATGCACATCAGATACATAAGATATGTGGACACTTACTTACCCCTAATACCACGATAAGCAAGAATACTTCCATATTTGAATGTCTCACTATTAATGAAACAGTATTTAGGGTAATTGTTTTATAATACTCTTCATATGAGTGATAGTGATATCATATTCCAAATAGTTTCTGAATTTAAAAATATTCTCATTTTATTGTTTTAACGAAAATATTTTTACATCTGGAAACCATAAACTACTCCCAACAACTTATTAGGATATTTATTTTTATTACTTGCTTATTTTTATTACTACATTAATAATGCGTCTTACATAAGGTTTTTTATTTGTCTGTTTAATTTTAATATTTACACATTGAAATCATAACTTTTGTCAAAAATAACATTACAATTAATTAGGGTAATTATTTTATGTATGAGAACATTCTTAATGAAAAACTAATGAAGTTAAAGGAAGATGGGCAATATCGTGAATTTGTAACATTAAATCGCATCTGCGGACAATATCCTTTGGCAAAAGCAAATCATATAGAAAATGAAAATTCTGTTGTCGTTTGGTGTAGCAATGATTATCTAGGAATGTCCCAAAACCCTATTGTAATTGATGCTATGCATAAGGCAATTGATTTATTTGGTGCTGGATCTGGTGGTTCTAGAAATATTGGAGGAAATCACTATCAATATAAAGAATTAGAATCATCATTAGCTGAATGGCATAATAAAGAATCCGCATTAGTCTTTCCCACAGGTTACAGTTCGAATGATGCAACTTTGCAATGTTTACTACGCCTATTTGAAAACTGCATTATTTTCTCTGATGAGCTAAACCATGCATCTATTATTAATGGAATACGTAGTACAAAAGCAGAATGTTTTAAATTTAAACATAACGACACAAAGCATTTAGAAAAATTACTATCAGAACAACCTTATAACCGTCCTAAGATCATAGTTTTTGAATCAATTTATTCTATGGATGGTGATATTTCTCCAATTAAAGAAATTGCAGACCTTGCTAAGAAATATAATGCGTTAACTTATCTTGATGAAGTACATGCTGTTGGTATGTATGGCCCTAGAGGAGCAGGAATTGCTGCTGGGCTAGGTATTTCCGATTCAATAAATATTATTCAAGGTACTATGGCTAAAGGAATTGGTGTTATAGGTGGGTATATCACTGCCTCTGATACAATAATTGATGCAATTCGTTCTTTCGCTTCTGGTTTTATATTCACAACCTCATTACCTCCGGCCATAGTAGCGGCATGCTATGCAAGCATTGAATACTTAAAGACTTCTTGTATAGAAAGAGAAAAGTTACAT
>NZ_LFCV01000160.1 GCF_001037465.1 Xenorhabdus khoisanae | reverse complement strand
TCCCGAAGGTATGCCATCCTTGTATGGTGATAACGATAATATTCACCAGTAAAATTATATGGCTGCTATTTATAAATAGCAGCCAATGCCTTGTACCCACACCCCCCTGAAAAATGTTATAGAATAATTAAATAAATTTGTTTTTATTGCCATTTCCCGCATAGAATACGTGTCTTTTTTCACCACTTTTTTCAATCTTTTTATTCTTAAAATAATTTGATCTTTTACAATCATCCCGCCTAAAACAGAGAGGAATTCTCTGCCTTTATGTAATCTCTACCTATTTAAAACCCAAGTTCATATCGTAACACGCAAAAATATCACCATATGTATTAGTTAAAAATTAATATATTGTTTTATAAAGGGTTTAACAAGAAATATTATTAACAAGAAAAAAATATCTAAGTCAACATTCCCCATCACATACCTGCTATTAAATTCTAGAATTGAGATTCTTATCGACTTTCATTCTAAAAAATGGAATATAAAGTAGAAAACGTGCTTCTTGTTGATGAAAAAAGCAAAGAACATGTTAAAAATACACCAACAATTAAGTAAGAAGCTTTATAGAGATATGTTAATAATTTTGTTTGGCATGATTATAAAGCAACCTTTTCATTTTGACTTGTAAAACATCACCATCATAAAGATGGATTTTTAGGAAGAATTATTAGATGCAATCTTCAATCAACAACGGAAAGAATAGAACCTTTTTTGGGCATCCTTATCCACTCAGTGCCCTCTTTATGACAGAAATGTGGGAACGATTTTCGTTCTATGGTATCCGCCCTCTTCTGATTTTGTTCATGTCTGCGGCCATCTTTGATGGTGGTATGGGTATTCCTCGTGATCAAGCATCAGCAGTTGTCGGGATCTTTGCTGGCAGTATTTACCTGACATCACTACCCGGTGGCTGGTTAGCTGACAACTGGCTGGGGCAACGGCTCGCTGTTTGGTATGGTTCGATTATTATCGCCCTGGGGCATCTCTCCATCGCCCTATCCGCTGTTTGGAGTAACAACCTGTTCTTTATTGGGTTACTGCTCATTACGCTCGGTACGGGCCTGTTCAAAACGTGTGTCACCGTTATGGTAGGAACCCTGTATAAAAAAGATGATCCCCGTCGTGACGGTGGTTTCTCTCTGTTTTACATGGGTATTAATTTAGGTTCCTTCATCGCAACATTAATCACGGGTTGGCTGGTGAAAGACTATGGCTGGCATTGGGGCTTTGGTGTCGGTGGATTAGGTATGCTGGCCGCCCTGCTGATTTTTCGTTTTTATACTGTTCCTCTGATGCGTCGTTACGATAAAGAAGCCGGTTTGGATTCCAGTTGGGATCGCCCAATGGTAAGACGCAAACATGTTGGCAAATGGGTCTGTGCAATTGCAATGACAGTTTCTGCGATTGTTGCATTAGTGATTATGGGAGCTATTCCATTTAACCCCGTTAAAGTTGCCAATGCGTTGGTTTATGTCATTTCGTCCAGTGTGATTCTCTATTTTGCCTATTTATTCCTGTTTGCAGGATTAGACCGCAATGAGAAAATCCGCCTGTTCATCTGTTTCATCCTGCTCGTTTCAGCCGCTTTATTCTGGTCAGCATTCGAGCAAAAACCAACATCATTTAACTTATTTGCTAATGACTATACTGACCGCGTAGTTCTGGGTTATGAGATTCCGGCTGTTTGGTTCCAATCAATCAATCCACTGTATATTATCTTGCTAGCCCCAATTTTTAGTTGGTTATGGCCTGCGCTGGCAAGACGCAACATGAACCCAAGCAGTATTGGCAAGTTTTTAATTGGTATGCTGCTTGCTGCCGGTGGTTTTGCAATCATGATGTTCGCCGCTCAAAACGTACTGGCGACTGGCGGTACAGTTTCACCGTTATGGATTGTTTTCAGTGTTCTTTTTCTGACCCTTGGTGAACTTTGCCTTAGCCCCATCGGGCTGGCAACGATGACAGTATTAGCGCCTTCCCGCATGCGTGGACAAGTCATGGGATTATGGTTCTGTGCCAGTGCATTGGGTAACCTCGCTGCTGGCTTAATTGGCGGTAATGTACGTGCAGATAAACTGGATAGCCTGCCTCAGCTATTCTCCAACGTTTCACTGTCGTTGGTAATTTGTTCCGCGATTTTACTTGTTCTTATCGTACCTATCCGTCGTTTGATGAGCAGCCTGCATGAAGCAGAAGCAAAGTCCTGACAATGGCATCATTACGATAAACTAAGCCAACAATTAGTTTGAATTTTAGTTAAACCGTCACTGCATCTCCATTTCTGAGCTGGGGATATTCAGTGGCGGTTTATTTAGAGCAATAAGCAATCCCCCTGCATTCAATATCAATCTTTGTAAGTTACAATATACAAGATATGCTATCTTCAGCATGCTATTACCCGTTGATGAAATACATGATTGTTACCATTGCGGAAGCAATAAATGATAAAAAGCATCGACATCACAATTTACATACGGAAAATACATTTTGAATAATTACAAATTACTACCCGCTTTAGTATCAATACTACAAACACGTAATTTAACTGAATCCGCAAAACAGCTAGGTGTTACACAATCTGCAATAAGTAAAACATTGAACCAGCTTCGTGAAGATTTTTATGACAAGATTATCGTGAGAGAAGCAAATAAATTCATCCTCACCAAAAAAGGAGAAAAGCTGAAAGAGCAGCTTCCGGCATTACTCCAGCAATTAGATAATCTATATGCACCTGAATTAATGGAACCAAGCCTTTGTCAAAGACAATTTACCTTAGCTTCTAGCGATTATGTCGCCCAAGCTATCTTACCGTCTATAGCTTATAATATTGAAAAAGAGGCACCTAACGTCAGTATTGAATATAAATTATGGCATAAAGACAATCTCAATACATTTGCTGAACAACATGTTGATTTAGTCGCAACTATTGCTGATTTTATACCTGATAATTTATACGGTAAAATGATGGCTGAAGACCAACTTGCTGTTGTATTCAGAAATACGCATTCTAAGTCAACTAATGATATAACTATTAACGACTATATAAATGCCAAACATATTCTAATTAGTGGTGGTGGGGATAAAAGCAGCCCTGTTGATCAAGTTTTAACAATGATGAACCTCAATCGTCATATTTTTGCAACCGTTCCCTTTTTCCAAGCTGCTATTGAATTGTTGTTAAAAACAAACACCATGCTAACCATACCGCTTCATATTGCTGCTGATTTTGCCCAACATTATGATTTGCAGATAAAACGCTTACCTATCAATATCAAAGCACAAAAATACTATTTGTTGTGGCATGCTAAACATCACCAGGATCCAGAACATAGGTGGTTCAGAGAGATCTGTTTCCCTCTAATCAAAACACATCTTGAAAAAACTATCGAACAAGGTATGAAATTAATTCATACTCATCAGTAAATTTTGGGGTCTTCTGTGCTCAATTGATTTATATTAATATCATCATTGTTTATACAGAAGAAAATTAACCGTGTGATTTATAACCAAAAATTATTTCATCCACATATTTCTAACTCTTATTTAATATAATCACGATAATAAATATGCTATCTATAGAAACACTCATTGCCTTTATCAGTATTTCATGCTTTTTATGCCTTTTACCAGGTCCTGATAATATTTTTGTATTAAGTCAATCCGCAATAAATGGACGTAAAAACGGAATATCAATTACTATTGGTCTGTGTATTGGATTGCTGATACACACGTCTTTAGTCTCATTAGGTATTGCAGCAATACTACGAGAAAGCACTGTAACACTTGAAATTATTCGAGTGATTGGGGTTTGTTATTTAAGTTATTTGGCTTGGGGTGCCTTCAATGCAAAACCTATTTATCATCAAGAACATGCCAGCGATTTTCACGATACAAAGGTGCTCATTAAAAAAGGGCTGATAATGAATCTATCAAATCCTAAAATTATTATTTTCTTTATGGCTTTTCTACCCCAATTTACCACTAACAGCACAAGCTTTATTCCAGCTTCACTACAATTATTTTATTTAGGTTTAACATTTGTCATTATTGCTTTTATTTTATTTACGCTTATCTCTTATTTATCTGGCTTTTTGAACAATGCTATATCCGGCAAACCTTCAATACAAACCATTTTAAATAAAATCACGAGCTTGATATTTATAGCCTTAGCAATTAACCTATTTGTCAGTCACTTTTAGGAAAGACGCATGGCTCCAAATCTTAGCAGTATGTTAAATACTTAGCCGAAATTCAGCCATGACGATGATATATACCGATGATAAACACTATACATCAATATGAAACAGTAAATGCAACAAAGAGAATGACTATAACTCAAGACTAATTCACAACGATTGCCATTAAAATTGCGAATCCTTTCGCTATTCTCCAGCATCCTTGTACGCTACTACATCGTTTTAGTATGCAGTTTCAGAGATGAATTTAGTCTTGTTTTACTGATGACCTGCTCTACTATGAATAGCAGATAGTACAATTAATAACCGCAGGCATCGAAAACATCAGCATAGGAATATCCATTTCCATACTCTTTCTCTAACTTCCGTTTGGTTTCTCTATAACACTGACGTTTAATCTGCTCGTGGAAATGCGGCATAAAGTGAGTATCTTTCGTATGGGAGTTCGTCTTAAACTGCTTATCGTACCAATCATAAGAAAAGCCTAAGCTATTTTTTTGTTCGAATTTACTATTATATTCCTTAAGTTCATCTTCCCGTTTCTCAGCCAAGGCGTTATCCTTAGCCAGCTTCTCTGTATTCCAACTCCCGTGACCTAACTCATTTCTCTTTTTCAGATACTCCTCTGAAGGCTTGTTATCCGCAGGTATATCGCTTTTGTAGCTTAAATCTAATGCCAGAGCCTGAGAACAACACACTGACAAAAGAAAAAATAGGCAATGAAGTCCTTTGATTTTCATATCTTCCCTTATTGGAACTATAACAAAGAATTATTATTTAATAGCTATTACCCCCTGAGGTCAATACTATAATCTTTGTGTGTTTTGCGACCATCTTAAATAACTCTTTACAACTTATTGTATTTTCAACATTCTGTGCTCTACTTCTCACAACAAAAAATAAATGAGATTCTGATGCATTCATTCCCTGTTTACCATGTCGATGCCTTCACAGAAAAATCGTTTTCCGGTAATCCTGCTGCTGTTGTTCTGCTAAATAAGTGGCCAACAGATGAAACATTGATTTCCATCGCTGCTGAAATTGGCCTGCCAGAAACCGCTTTTCTGGTAGGAAACCATCTACGCTGGTTTACACCGAAAATCGAAGTAAGTCTATGTGGACATGCAACCCTGGCAACAGCGTTTGTTCTTATAAAATACCGCAACAATCAAGATGAGCGGCTCATCTTCAAGAGTCTCTCCGGTGAGCTTCGCGTCTCTCATAAAGATGATATTTTTACACTGGATTTCCCTGCCATTGATTGTTATGAAGAAAAAACACTCATCCCTGTCATGCAAGATGCTTTGGGGCAAAAGGTTTCTGAGGTGTTCGCCTCACATGATCGCTACGTCTGTGTTTTAGATTCCGCAGAACAAATCATCAATACCCAACCTGATTTTGATAAAATTGCGTCCTTTTCCTTACCTGGGCTTATCATTACCGCCCCCGGCGATTCATCCACCGATTTTGTTTCACGTTTTTTTGCACCCGCTAAAGGTGTTAATGAAGATCCGGTTACAGGTTCCAGCCATTGTGTGCTTGCTCCTTTCTGGGCAAAACAACTCAATAAAAATAAGCTACGCGCTCGCCAATTATCCGAACGAGGCGGTGAAATATTATGCAGAACAGAGGGTGATCGTGTTTATCTGACAGGTAAAGCGAAACTTTTTTCACATGGTGAAATACTGCTTGAGAATGTGTAACACCTTGTTTCTGATAAAATAAAGTCGGCATAAAATCACAATAGATGAAAGCCACTAGCAGGAAAAATATAAGTAGGAGAGAAAATGTCTCAATTATACATGTTTTATCTTGGTGGAAATGCTGGAAAATCTAACATCGAAGTTCATGATGTCCAATTTGTAGCGGTGGAAAAAATAGAAGAAGCGTATCCTCTATTACGCGAAGTTTGGTTTGGTGACAAAGACAAACTTCATCTGGATGGTTATATGCCCTTAACGTGGGCAGATGGTTATAACATCGCAATGAGTCATAATGAATATCATGGAGAAATGCGACTCTACTTTGTAAATATGGGGGGTTACCAAAAAGATTCACTCGCAGAAGCTCATGAATTTGGGTTCTTTGTCGCTTGCTCAGCAGAAGAAGCGAAGGAAAAAGCCAAAGAAAGTTTACTGTCCGGCTACGATCAACTCCATAAAGATAACCTGAAAGATGTTGATGACTGTCTACTCCTCAAACAAGTCAGTGGCTATTATATCCACTTAACTGAAAACCCTCACGGTCAACCAGATAAACCTGAATGGCAGGGATATCGCCCTATTGGTATAAAGGATTAATTGAATACGGCCAGCAGAATAACCTCTGCTGACCAATAATGGCAAAAATTTGCCATTAACCTTGATGACGAACCAACAAATCAGAATTAATCTCCGAGATTGATCTGGCCCCCGTTAAGGTCATCGCTACCCGCATCTCTTTATCAATCAGATCCAGCAAATTGGAAACACCAGCTTCACCTGCCGCCGCCAACGCATAAACAAAGGCACGCCCCAGAAGAACACTATCAGCCCCCTGAGCAATCATCCTTACCACATCCAATCCAGTACGAATACCGGAGTCAGCAAGAATGGTAATGTCATTTTTGACTGCATCTGCAATCGCAGGTAAAGCACGCGCCGTTGACAGAACGCCATCAAGTTGACGTCCACCGTGATTGGAAACCACAATGCCATCTGCACCAAAACGCACAGCATCTTTAGCATCTTCCGGGTCGAGAATGCCTTTAATAATCATTGGCCCTTTCCAGGAATCACGGATCCACTCCAAATCTTTCCACGAAATGGAAGGATCAAAATTGCTTCCCAACCAACCCATATAATCTTCTAATTTAGTCGGTTGGCCACGATACACAGAGATATTACCCAGATCATGAGGTTTACCCCATAACCCTACATCCCATGCCCACTGAGGGTGGGTCATTGCCTGTAAGAAACGACGCATCGCCGCATTCGGGCCACTCATCCCAGAATGAGCATCACGATAACGTGCGCCAGGAACAGGCATATCTACCGTAAAAACCAGATTCTTAACTCCCGCAGCCTGCGCCCGTTCCAACACATTACGCATAAAGCCACGATCTTTCAGAACATAGAGCTGAAACCATATTGGACGATCAATCGCAGGCGCAACTTCTTCAATCGGACATACTGATACCGTTGATAAAGTAAATGGAATTCCTTTTTTTGCCGCAGCACGTGCAGCTTGTACTTCACCACGACGCGCATACATTCCTGATAATCCCACAGGCGCAAGTGCTACCGGCATTGACATTTTTTCCCCGAATAAGCTGGTTTCCAGACTTAATTCAGACATGTCTTTCAATACTCGCTGGCGTAATTCAATATCGGATAAATCAGTGGTATTACGTTTAAGGGTATGCTCTGCATAGGCTCCGCCATCAATATAATGGAACAGAAAAGGCGGTAACTTATCCTGTGCTGCAGCCCGATAGTCAGTTGAAGCGGAAATAATCATAATATGTACCTTAATGTTGAAAAGTTATTCGCACATTTTTTAAGATGCCAGAATCATAGCCATTACAGCCGCAATTGCCCCATAGACCAGCATGGGTAAAATCGTCTTCTTCATAATCTGGCCTTCTGCATTCGCTATCCCCAAAATAGAGCAAACAGCAATGATGTTGTTTAAACAAACCATGTTGCCCATAGCACCGCCAACAGATTGCAGTGCCAACATCAAGTTGACATTCATCCCATTGCTCAACGCGATGGAATGCTGAATCCCGCCAAATGTCAGATTAGAAACCGTATTAGAACCTGAGAAAAATGAACCCAATGCTCCCAGAAATGAAGAGAACAGCAGCCAACTCTCCCCGGTCATTGTGGCCAATGCTTTACCAATAATAATGACAGGTGCATTTTCATTTCCTAACATCATCATATTGACCATCACTAACGCACCAAACAACGCAATAAATGGCTTAAAAATACGTGAGCCTGTTTCACAGAACATCTGCCTGACCTGATGGCGATTAAGTCGAAAAAGTGGAATGCATACCAATACCACCAACAGAAATGGGATAATTGCCGGTACATATAACGTCTTATAGCTGGCAGAAGCAGATGTTCCCAACACGTGTTGCCAACTTATAATTAAAGATTTACTGACACTTAAATCACCTAACCAACCTAAATTAAATTGCCAATTGGCCTCAGCATTATTCAGCAATGTTTTGATACCTAATTGGTGAATGCGGGTAATAATCAGGATCATAATCAATAACAAAGTTGGCATCATGGCTTTGACAACCTTGTTGAAAGGCACAGCCTGCCCGGAACTTTTTCTTTCGTAGCGTTTTATACCGATACCCATTCGGGCCAGTAATACCGACAGAGCCAACCCAATAGCTCCGCCGACCAAGGCCGGAAATTCATAATTAACCTGAGCCAGCAACAGATAAGGTACTGTACAACTCAGGATACTTAAGAAGATAAACAGGATGTTTTGACGAATTTCTTGCCACGATACAATAAATCGTAGTGCCAACAACGGGATAACAAAACCGGCAACAAAATGAATGAGTGCGGTCAATTTACTGATTTCAAAAAAATTATCATCAGTCAGCCCCAGATTGGCAAAACCGAACCAAGTCGGTGTTCCTACCGCTCCGAAAGAAACAGGTACAGAGTTCATCACCAAAGCCAGCAGGGCAACCCGCAATGGATTAAACCCCAAACCGACCAATATAGGAGCAGCAATCGCAGCCGGAGTGCCAAAACCGCTGGCTCCTTCAATCATAAAAGAGAAAGCCCAACCAATAATCATTAATTGAGCAACGGGGTTAGGAGTGATATTTTCCAGCCAATTACGTACAACATCTTCAGCTCCACTGATTTGCATCAATTTATTCAGCAAAATTGCGCCTAAAATAATCGTAATGGGAGTAAAGACAGAAACCAATGCTGTAATAATATTGGCATGTAATAATATAGGTTGAGCTTCAAACCAAAATAATTGTATGAAGTAAACAATTATCGCTGTCAGGGATAAAGCAATGTGGGATGGAATACCTTTACGTTTGGTCATCATCCAAATCAGCAGGACAATCGGAGCAATGCTGAAAAATAAGGGCATAGAATCCTCAGGTAACTATTTTTATAGGATAATAAATGTAGCTGAAAGGTTAATTCATCATAACAATGCCATTATAATCACAACTTTTCCTAAGCTCCTACGCTGTGATTTTTAACAACTAGAAATCATACAAATCGGCAATGCCTTAATTGCATTGAGCGAAAAAGATTAAATCAATAAAAATCAGCCAGATACAAAATAATTTAAGATAAAACAGCGTATACCTCACATTAATTAGGCATGAAAATTCAATAGACTATATCCAAAAATGACATAATCTCTGCTGGTTATTAATCACCCAGCAGAGAAAGATTTTAGAAATAATGACTGATCTTTTTATAAGAAGCCATAATATGTTCAATTAACATACTAATTTTTAGGGGTAAATTTCGCGTATAAGGATAAACAGCATAAACCCCAATACTTTTCCACTATGCCCCTTAAGTATTTCTACCAATTTTCCTGCCTGTAAATCTTCATACACCATGACACGTGGAACCATCGCAATATCAAACCCGCCCAATACCACCTTACGGATTGCGAGTGCATTATTGGAAGAGAAATTTCCATTTACCTGTAATTCATAGATATCACGGCTATCAGGCCGTTTCATCACCAATTGGCCGTACCACTTTCTTGATGGGTATAGGTCAGGCAATTATGGTCGAGAAGATCTTCCGCAGACTGCGCATAGTACGATATAAAAGGCGAGCGCCAAGAGATTTTTCCAAACGCCCAATACGCTTACTGATGACTGAACTGGTGATACCCGCGCTCTCTGCCGCTTTACTAAAAGACCCACAGTCAACAATCAAAGCAAACAAGATCAAATCGTTTGCATATTCATGGGTAGATAACATAAATTATTTATACTTCAAAATTCGTTTGAGGCGGACAGTGTAAACTCTCCAAATAATAAATCAAATCTTTCACCATTAAATAAAAATATCAAACAGCTCACATACTCTGGCATGTGAGCTAAAAAATATAAACCTATTTTTACACATTGTCAGAATATAAAACTTATTTTGCATCTTTATTATTTATTGCCTTTATCCAACATTATTAGGCTTTTCAAGGCTAACAATAAAACTATCAAAATAAGCATATTGTTCTACTGGTGGTGCCCAATCCAATGTAGATCCACCAAAAAATGAACTCCATTTTATCGCATCAATAAAAACATTATTTTCATTTCTCAGTTTAATATCATTCAGTCTTAATACTTCCTGATTATCAACATATTGTATATAGATACCATCACGTTTACCAATACTATTCAGCTTGACATATTGTGTTAGTGTATACCAAACTCCTTTCTTTAAAGAGGTATTTAATTTAACGTAATCACCACACTGGGATTCTTTTTCTGGATAATAAAGATAACCAAATAACTCCCCTTCTTTTCTCCACATTAAGCGACTACTAAAACCATCAAAACTATCATTATCGACGCATCCTGAAGGGTGATCTCCGCCAGACAAACCCGGCAATTTTCCACCTTTAACCCACATGAAATCCTTACTGAACATCACATTATATTGCAACCATAATGCTTCATGCTTACCTTTTATTGGTGCATTGAATGAGGTTCCGGCCTTAGAATCAACTGTATTGGCAAGATAAGTGAGTTCTAATACTTTGTTCTGATCACCTTGCGGATCAATAACAATATTTAACCGACCTTGATTAAGCCCAGATGATAAAGTAGGTGAGATTCCCCAATCAGATTTAAAATCTTTAGGTGTGTATTTTCCTACTTTATGCTCAAAATCCACATTAATTAAATCAGTGTTATTAGCATTGGAAACAGAGGATGAATGCATTGGTGCCATAATTGACTCCTTATATAAGATACATTTTTATTTTCACATAAGCCCCTAAAACAACAAAAGTTAAATTCAATAAGAATACCATTTCTCTAAAAACATATTTTCATATTGTCTCTGTTTTAAATCAGAGTCAAACTCTATAATCACCCTTCTCTATTTAAAATAACTCATTGGTCTTTTATATTTAATATACACAATCACCTAACCCCCAGATTAAGCCTAATAAACTGGAGGTTCAGGAAAACACAATTTTTCTATTCTGAATCTGATACCATGATTTTTAGAGCATCATAAACAGGTAACAGGCGAGTGAAACCATCTCTATCAAGAAAATGACCACTATTATCAACATTAATAACTTTAGTCTGCAACGAATGACCCAAAGCATGGGACGACTGTGGTGAAACAATTTCATCATTAGAAGAAATGATCGAAACACGATGTTCTGTCATTCCACATAAAAAAGCATAATCCAATGGCTCGCCAGTAAAAGAATCCAACTCTGGTAAAGTGGTTTGAGAAGAATCAAAGCCAGAAACCAAAATATATCCACCAATATAAGGGGATATCGCTCTTATCGCCTCCAAATGCCGCAATATAGTGATACAACCGAGACTATGACCAATAAAAATCGTATCTTTATCTGCCGTTGGTACGATATCCATCAGCATATCAGCCCATGCTTCAGGTTGAGGTGCTGATGATTCAGGCATCGCAGGTACACTCACTTCTGCACCTTGTTCAGTTAACGTTTCCTTTAACCAAGAAAACCAATTTGATGAAGGTGATGCTGTATATCCATGAACAATAATTATTTTTTTACCAGTAAACAAATCGTGACTGCTCGTCATTGCTATTGTCATTGATCTTACCCTACTGAAAAATTCATCCATTAATGGAGATAAAACAGTTTATTATTAAGAACTTGTGACTGATATAAGTCAATATTATTCCTCTTTATGGCTGATTAAAATAAACACAAATTGGTCAACGTACTCCCAAAAGGAGGAATGTAATGAACGCATCCCAACCACTGAACCTTTGGCACCGTGCTGGAATTGAGAGA
>NZ_LFCV01000159.1 GCF_001037465.1 Xenorhabdus khoisanae | reverse complement strand
GGTAAAAACCTTGGCGCATTAGGCGATGCAGGAGCAATCACTACTTCGGACGATGAATTAGCAAGCGTTGTTAAAGCTCTAAGAAATTATGGTTCTCATCTCAAATATGAAAATTTATATGAAGGCATAAATAGTCGTCTAGATGAAATACAGGCTGCGATGCTGTCTGTAACATTAAAATATCTTGATAGGGAAATAGAACGCCGAAAAGACATTGCGCACAAATATATCTCTAATATAAAAAATAACAAAATAAGATTGCCCAATGTCACTGAACGTGATCAACATGTCTGGCATCTATTTGTAATACAAACACCTGAGCGCGATCAGTTTCAAAAGTATCTTGCTGGACAAAAAATTCAGACATTAATTCATTACCCAACTCCTCCTCATAAGCAGAAGGCTTATGAAAACTGTGATTGGGTTAAAACAGTTAATTTGCCGCAAACTGAGAAAATACACAATGAAGTTCTTTCATTACCATTGGATCCGACGATGAGTGATCAAGATATTGATTATGTGATAAATATGGTTAATAAATATTGATGACACTAATTAAAACTTCAATACTTAGCTTTATTGCTACATTTTTCAGGTTGCTATCAGGATTGGTAATTAACAAAGCGATAGCGCTATATATCGGGCCTGCTGGATTAGCGACCATTGGGCAATTTCAAAATTTTACACAAGTTGTGTTGACACTTGCTCAGGGAGGAATAAATAATGGCGTAACAAAATATAATGCTGAATTGATGGCTGAAAATAAGAATATTTCAGTTCTGAATAGTACTGCTATCCGCATTAGCATTAGCGCTTCTGTGTTCGTAGGAACGCTAATGATTATCTTCGCCACTTACTTATCAGAGTATATTTTTAAGAACAGCGAGTATGGATATGTATTTATAATTTTTGGCATCACAATTGTTTTTTTTGTTCTCAATCAACTATTACTGTCTATTCTAAATGGGCTGAAAGAAATTAGAACTTTTATTGGGATAAATATATCTCAAAGTGTTTACAGTCTGTTCTTTACATCACTAGCTATATTTTTTGGGGGGTTAAATGGTGCTTTAATTGCAATGGTTACCAATCAGTCTATGATTTTTTTAAGCGTATTGTGGAGACTAAGAAAACACGCGATCATCAAATTTGATTTATTTAAGGAAATGTTTGACCATAAGACTGCTAAATCGCTTATTAAATATTCCTTAATGACATTTACAACTGTAGCTGCAGTTCCGATAACGAATTTTATACTTAGAAATTATATTGGAAACCATATTGGTTGGCAGCAAGCGGGCTACTGGCAGGCTATTTGGTATATATCTAGTATGTATTTAATGGTAATAACTACCGCTCTTAATATATATTATTTGCCGCGACTATCTGAGATTAAAGAAAAAAGAGAACTAAGAGTTGAACTAATTAATGGTTATAAAATAATTTTTCCAATTGTAATTATGTCGGCTTTAATGATATATGCAATAAAGGAATATATTACTTTTATTCTTTTTAGTAAAGATTTCCTGCCTATGATTGAATTATTTAGATGGCAACTTGTTGGGGATGTTCTGAAAATTGCTGCTTGGTTGTTAAGCTACTTGATGTTAGCAAAAGCAATGGTTAAGGAATTCATCGTTACAGAAATCTTATTTTCGATCTCTTTTATCTTGATTTCTATCTTATTTATTAATATTTATGGCTTGGTAGGTATAACATACGGTTTTGCTGTGAACTATTTGCTTTATTTGTTCGCAATGTTCGTCTTGTTGCGACATAAAATCATTAATTAATATTTCTTGAAATAGAGGTGATTTTGGATAAGTCTGATCTTCCTTTAGTAAGCGTAGCAATCATCACTTATAATCAAAGGGCTTTTCTGAAGGAATGCATTGAGTCTGTATTAATGCAAGGTTATCCTCAGTTACAAATAGTTGTTGCTGACGATTGCTCAAAAGATGGGACTCAGGATATGCTTCTCGAGTATGATAGAAAGTATCCGGGGATTTTTACATTAGAGCTATCACCATATAATGGTGGAATAACTAAAAATTCAAATAAAGCTCATTTTGCATGTAAAGGAAAATATATTTTTTGGATGGGCGGTGATGATTTAATGCTTCCAAGGAAAATACATAAACAAGTTGAATTCATGGAAAATAATCTTGATTGCACATTATGTTATCACAATTTGGATGTCTTTGAGTCAGATTCAAATGAGCATTTATATTACTTTAATAAATTAAAAAAACAAAAAATAAATGGTAAAATCGCAGAATCTATTAAATATCGGACGTTTAATGGTGCATGTTCTAGCGTAGTTAGAACTGAGAAATCACCAAAAGATGGTTATAATGAACTAATACCTGTTGCATCAGATTGGCTATATTGGATTGAATCTCTTGCAAATGGTGGTCAGGTCAGGTATATTGACGAAGTATTAGGCAGATATCGTCGACACAGTAATAATATTACAAAAAAGATAAATACGCTCTCGCAAGCTGAAATCGATCATTTAAATACTTGTAATATAGTTATCGCTAAATATCCTCAATATACTAGTGAAGCACTTTATGCATATTCTGAAATATTATTTCATTTAAGAAAAAAGTTAGATTACAAAAATTCCGTGTATGTTAGTCTAAAAATAAGTTTCAGATATAAAAAAGCAATTGCCTTATTAATCTATTTATTTACCTTCGGCAAGGTTAAGGTTTAACTATGTGCGGGATGGCTGGTTATATCGATTTCAACAAAAAAACTCAGGTTGATGTTTTAAAAGAAATGACAGATGTTCTACATCACCGTGGCCCTGATGATTGCGGACTTCTAACCGAAGAGTTTGAAAATTGTACTGTTGCTCTTGGGCATCGGCGGTTATCTATACTGGATCTATCTGCTCATGGTCACCAACCAATGAGCTATATGAATCTCACTATAGTGTACAATGGTGAAGTTTATAATTTTAAAGAGATCAGAAATGAGTTAATTGAAGAAAATTATACTTTTGATTCAGACTCGGATACAGAGGTTTTGCTAAAGGGATGGCATCGCTGGGGGCCAAAGCTAATTGGAAAGCTTAATGGGATGTTTGCATTAGTTATTCTTGATAAGACTCAGCAAAAAGTTATTCTACTACGCGACCGTGCTGGAGTTAAACCTCTTTACTGGTATTTTGAAAATGGAGTATTCTTATTTGCTAGTGAATTAAAAAGTTTCCATAAGCATGATGGTTTCAATAAGAAAATTTCGAATGAAGGCTTGAGGCTTTTTTTTCAATATGGCTATATACCTCAGCCTTTTACAATATTTGAAGGTGGCTTTAAGCTAGAGTCTGGTCATTATTTAGTCATTGATATCGTTACTAAGAATATACAAAAAAAATGCTATTGGAATGTTTCCGACTGCTATGATAAACCGAAATTTGATATTTCCGAAAATGAAGCTATAGATAGATGCGAAAGCTTGCTGAGTTCAGCCTGTGAATATCGTATGGTTGCTGATGTTCCAGTAGGTATTTTTCTAAGTGGTGGATATGATTCTTCTGCTGTAGCAGCTTTACTACAAGCCAATCGTGCTAACAAATTAAAAACATTTACTATTGGTTTTAATGAAGAGTCATTTAATGAGGCTCAGTATGCAAAGAATACTGCAAATTATTTAGGTACTGATCATATAGAATATTATTGCACCAGTGAGGATGCAAAAGAAATATTACCTATTCTTCCTGATATCTGGGACGAACCCTTCGCAGATCCCTCTGCAATCCCGACAATTCTGGTTAGCAGATTAGCAAGAAAGGACGTAACGGTCTCACTGAGTGCTGATGGAGGTGATGAGCTTTTTGGTGGCTATGATAAATACACAGCGATAAAAAGGAAAAAGGATTTATTTAACAAAATACCTTCAGTTGCATATCCTGCTGTAAAAGCTTTATTAAAGAGTAAGTTAACTCAACAAGTCTTCGAGTATGCACATTATGATAATGCTGCTGATCGATTAGAACGACTTGCAAATATGATAGGACAGGATGAGAGCGGTTTATTGAAAACATCATCTTGCGTATTTACAGATACAGAACTTCAGCATTTATTTACGCGTGAAGTTCTTGACGTGCATACTGCATTTGATGAGCGCTTAAATGGAAATTGGTTAGATAATATCCTTGCAATTGATTATAAGACATATCAGGTAGACAACATATTAACGAAAGTTGATCGTGCTACTATGTCATGCTCTCTCGAAGGAAGAGAGCCTTTGCTGGATTACAAATTGATCGAATTTGTTGCAAGACTAGATCCTCAACTAAAAATAAAAAATAATTGTAGAAAATACATTTTGAAAAAAATCGTACATAAATATATCCCTCAATCGATGCTAGATCGTCCAAAACAAGGCTTTGGTATTCCTGTGTCAGATTGGTTAGGTGATCAACTAAAAGTGTATGTTTCTTATTATTTGGATGAGAACCGAATTGCAAAGTCAGAAATATTAAATCCTCACATGGTAAGGGCAATTTGCAAAGACTATTTTTCAGGGAATAATAATAAAGTTAACTTTAAAAAGATTTGGTTTTTGCTTATGTTTGAGATGTGGAGAGAGAAATGGATGTAAATGATAAGAGCATTACATTGCTTATTAGTTCACTTCGACCCGGTGGTGCTGAGGGGGTCTGTGTAACCGTTGCTAACGGACTCGCTAGATTAGGTTGGGATATTACTTTAGTTGTATTAAATCTTACAAACTCCACTCGTCAATCCCAGATCGATAAATCAATTAATATTTACTCTCTAAATTGTGAACATGCAAGAGACTCATTTTTTAAGCTTTTAAAATATCTGAAAGTAAATAATCCTAAAAAAATATTGGTGTTTAATCATCAATTAGCTATTATTCTGGTATTTCTTCGCATGATTACTAGAAGTAAATATATTATAATCGCGCGAAATATAAATACATTAAGTCTTGAAAAGAAAAACACTAAAAGTTTTTGGCATAAATATATTATAACTATTTTCATTCGATGCTTTTATCATAAAGTTGATCATATAATTGCTCAATCAGCTGGTATGAAAAAAGATCTGATAAATTATTTAGGCTTTGCTGACGAAAAAATCTCTGTAATTTATAATCCTGTAAATGAGAGTTTTTCTGATTTTTCTAGAAAGATGGATTGGAGTAATTCTAACAGAGATGAATATGTTCTTTGCGTCGGACGATTAGAACAACAAAAGGCATTCCATTATGCTATCGATATTTTTTCTAGGATCATATTGAAGCATGAAAAAATTCACATGATTATTATTGGTGAAGGAAGCCAAAAAAACAACCTCATTGACTATGCTCATCGTCTTGGCATAGAAAGTAAAATAGATTTTTTAGGATTCAGAGATGACCTTGAGGAATATTATAGTAAAGCAAAGGTTGTATTGCTTACTTCACTATTTGAAGGCTTTCCTAACGTTCTGGTTGAAGCTCTGACAGTAGGTACACCTGTTGTGTCGTTTAATTGTCAAAATGGTCCTTCGGAAATTATAAAATCTGGTAATGGATTTCTGGTCAGTTTTAAAGATATATTTGATGGAGTTGAAAAGTTAAATTTAGCTTTACTAAAGGAATGGGATTACAAAAAAATCGCAACTGATGCAGAAAAATATCACGCTGCTGTCGTTGTTAATTATTATTCAGATATACTAGCAAGAAATTACTAACTATGATGATGTTGGGTTTTATATGATATATTTCACGACCCTTTCTATATTTTTTATAATTGTAGTCTTGATTATAATTAATAAAAATAATTTGTTTTCTCCTTCAGTTTTGTTACCTTTAGTCGTGATATGTACGTTGTGTCCTGTGTTGTTTATTAAGGGTATTTTTTATTCTCCTTCAATATATTCTCTTTTATATATTACTGCATGTATTATAACTTTTTCTTGCTTTTCTTTTATTTTTGAAAATATTTCAATAAATAAGGTTGAGGCTGATAAAAGTTTATTTTTTAATAAGAGGCTTTATTATTTAGTATCTATTGTCTCTCTACTTCTTTGCAGCTTAATGCTAAAAGCATATCTTGACGAAATAGTTAGTTTTAATAGTTTTAGTCATTATGCAGAATATTACAGAGCAGTGTCAACTTCAGGAGAATATGATCTTAAAAATAATGTTAATTATCTTGTGAGAAATGCTGATATGATAGCATTGCCGCTATCAGTAATTGGACTTTACATTTGGTCAACTAGGTGTGTAAGCTTATTATTCAAATTAACAGTAATTACTTTTTTAATTTTTTCTTTCTTATTGCCTATTTTCAGCGTCGCTCGTTCAGGGGCTATAAGAGCCAGCATAGTTCTATTGGGTGTTGTTATCGTTTTTTTTCATCTTAGATGGAAGTTTGCAGTTTTCCTGTTTGGTTTTATCTTCGTACTTTACACCGGAGCTGGCTTTATTTTTGGTTATGGCTCTGGTGGATATGACAATCTTTCTGACTCGCTAGGGTATTTCTTTATCTCATTTTTACGCTATCTTTCAGGTGGATATTTTGCTTTTGATCATTATCTTCTAGGTAATGTAAACATATTCTTCAGATTTGCTTTTTTTGATAGTTTATTTAATAAATTTGATTCTGTTTTAGATACAGTTGGATTTATAGATAATTGCACAATTTGTTACCCTGAAAATTATGTTGATTTTGTTCAGGTAGGTCCTGGATATAATTTTGTATCAAATGTTTATACAGCATTTGGGGTTGTATTTAGCAATATGGGATGGGGAGGTGTTTTTTATTTTGGAGTAACCGGTGCTATTATGGGAACATTGTATTCACAAGTAAGAAAAGGGAATGTCTTTTTTTCAATGATTTATTGCTTCCTACTACCAGGAATTTTACTTATCTCATTTAGTGAATATTTTTTCGCTCAAATTCCAATAATTTTACGGTTTGTTTTTTTATACTTTATATTGTTTAAACTTAAACCAAATAAAAGTATGGGGTGATATTTTGAAAATTAGAGTCCTTTTTGTTGTATCAACATTAAAACGATCCGGCCCCATAAATCAATTATTCAATCTTTTAAGTAATCTGGGAAGATTTGAGTTAGAATTAGTAATCGTTACACTATCGCAAGAATCAACTGATTCAAGGTGGAATGATTTTGTTTCAATTGGAGTTGATGTTCGTTCTTTGAATTTGACAAGACTACAAAGCATATTCCTTTCTAAAGCTAAGTTACAAAGACTGGTTCAGATTATTAAACCTGATGTCGTGCACTCGCAAGGTATTCGTGCTGATGTATTAAACTCATTTTTACGTGGTAATTTTATAAGAGTTTGCACCATACATAACTATCCCCAAAAAGACTTTATAAAGAGGTATGGGATATTATTGGGATTTTCTATGGTTAAACTCCAGATCGGTGCTATAAAAAAGATAGAGCATGTGATAGGGGTATCTAAATCAGTTACAAATAACTTGAAAGAAAATTTTAATGTGAAAAATGCCAGCTCTATATTAAACGGAGTTGATACAGCTCTTTTTTTTCCGTTATCCTTGGAAAGGAAATGTGAATTAAAAGCGAAGATGGGATTTTCTGAACATCATAAGATATGGATTTCAAGCGGTCATTTAAGTGCATTGAAGCGTCCGGAAATTTTAATTGAATCTTTTTTACGTAATAAGAATAGTTTTGAAAATGATGTATTAGTATTTTTGGGCGAAGGTGAACTCAAAGAAGATCTTGAAAGAAAATATGCAAACGCTTCTAACGTATTATTCATGGGGCGTGTACATAATGTTGTAGATTATCTTCAGATTTCGGATTACTTCGTTTCTGCTTCAAGTACTGAAGGTTTACCTATGGCTGTTATTGAAGCCTTGTCCTGCGGCCTACCTGTCTTATTATCAAAAATTGAACCGCATAAAGAAATAGTCACGCTTGATAATAATATCGGTGTTATCTCTGATAATGATACAGATATGTCACAACTTTTTGTATCTTTAGCACAGAATGATTGGAAAAGTATGTCTCATGCAAGCAGGGCGTTAGTAATTAATAAGCTAAGCGCTGAAGTGATGGGTTCACAATATCAACATCTTTATTCCAAGAGTGTCCAAAATAAATGAATTTTTCAGTATTGATGGCTGTATATATTGCTGATGATGCTCATTATTTACATCAAGCAATTGAAAGTATATGGGATTTTCAGTCTATTAAACCTGCCCAAGTTGTTCTGGTTCAGGATGGACCTTTGAAGCCAGAACATTATAATGTAATTGAGCAGTGGAAGCATCGACTCGGTGATATTCTCACTATTATCCCTTTATCAGAGAACGTTGGGTTGGGTATAGCTTTAAATGAAGGCTTATTGAATTGTAAGTATGAATTAGTAGCAAGAATGGATAGCGATGATATAGCTTTAGCTGATAGATTTAAGATTCAAATACCTTACATGTTACAGAATACAGATATTGCTGCTTCTAGCGGTTTTGTCGAAGAGTGGGATGAAAAAATGTCAACCTTATTAGGTACTAGACATGTCCCCACTCATCATGACTCCATTGTGAAAATGGCTAAATTTCGCTCACCCCTGAGTCACCCTGCGGCGATATTTAGACGTGATATAGTTTTGAACTTGGGGGGATATCCCGGGTTGCGCAAGGCGCAGGACTTCGCTTTATGGTCTTTACTTATAAAAAAAAGCTATAAACTGTCAAATGTACCTGATGTTTTGCTAAAAATGAGGACGGGTAACAGTTTGATAAGTAGAAGAGGAATTAGGCACTTTAAATATGAGGTCGAACTTCTCAAGTTTCAACGTTCTATTGGATTTTTATCATTTACAAAATATTGTATTAATATCGTTCTTAAAGGAGGGTTGCGTTTATCACCTGTCTTTTTTAAAAAAATTGCTTACAAGGTGTTGCGTTAGATAAATATAGTCACTAATTTATTAAGATGAAGGTAGCCTAATGGCTATTTTAGTAACAGGTGGGGCAGGTGATATTGGTTCTCATATCGTTTTGGAACTATTACAAAATGGATATGAGGCGGTTGTAATAGATAATTTATCCAACTCAAGTATGGAATCTTTGCGGAGGGTGGAGTTTCTTTTCGGGAAGAGAATTCATATATCGGATATTACCAATAAAAATAGTTTAAAAGAAATATTTACAAGTCATAGCATAAGTGGTGTTATTCATTTTACTGGATCGAAATCTGTTTCTGAGTCTATTAGAGATCCTATATTATAAAAATAATGTCTATGGAATTCCTTCTTCGGTGCCATTGACAGAAATGAGTCCTATTGGTAATACCACAATCCCTTATGGCACATCTAAATTAATGGTAGAGCATATTTTAAAAGATTTTACTTTAGCTAAGCCAAATGTCAGAGTTACTTGCTTAAGATATTTTTCGGTAAAATCGTCTCTTATGTTTAGGAATTCTCCCAGCTGCGTGCCACATCTGATGAATACAACTGGGATCTGAACTACAGCGAAATTGCGAAGATCTTCCGTGCTGGCTGCATTATTCGTGTGCAGTTCCTGCAGAAAATCACCGATGCCTATGCAGAAAATGCGGGTATCGCTAACCTGCTGCTGGCATCGTACTTCAAGAAAATTGTCGATGAGTATCAGCAAGCGCTGCGTGATATCGTGGCTTATGCAGTGCAGAATGGCATCCTGGTACCGACGTTCTCCGCAGCTATCGCTTACTCTGACAGCTGTCGTGCGGCAGTTCTGCCTGCTAACCTGATTCAGGCACAGCGCGATTACTTTGGCGCGCATGCCTATAAATGCGCAGATAAAGAAGGTGTGTTCCACACTGCGTGGCTGGATTAATCTGATTTAAGCCTCATAGTTAAGGCGAGGCTCGGAGCGATTACACTAAACGGTGTTTTACGCGGAGATAGGGCTGAGTACTTGGTTAGATGACGATATAATGTGAGCCAACCTGCCCAGTGAGTTGCCTTGATAGGCTATCAGCATCAGGGTTAAAAACCCCAACAGTTGTTTAGATTGTGGTGGAGAACTATTGCCACTCAAATGTTTAACCAGAAGAAGTTAGAGCTAATGAAAATAACTATTTCAGGAACAGGTTATGTAGGCCTTTCAAACGGCATCCTGATTGCCCAAAATCACGAAGTGGTAACGTTAGATATTTTGCAGGCTAAAGTGGACATGCTTAATCAGAAGCAGTCACCAATTGTTGACAAAGAGATTGAAGAGTATCTAACAACTAAAGACCTCAACTTCCGCGCTACAACAGACAAGCATGACGCATACAGGAACGCTGATTACATCATCATCGCCACTCCAACCGATTACGATCCTAAAACCAACTATTTCAATACGTCCAGTGTTGAAGCGGTGATCCGCGACGTAACAGAAATCAATCCACAGGCGGTGATGATCATAAAATCAACTATTCCTGTGGGCTTCACTCAGTCGATTAAAGAACGTCTGGGCATTAAAAACGTTATTTTCTCACCGGAGTTCCTGCGTGAGGGACGTGCGCTATACGACAACTTGCATCCTTCCCGAATTGTGATTGGTGAACGATCTGAACGTGCTGAAAAATTTGCGACATTGCTACAGGAAGGTGCAATCAAGCAGGATATCCCGATCCTGTTTACTGATTCAACTGAAGCGGAAGCTATCAAGCTCTTTGCCAATACTTACCTTGCGATGCGTGTGGCTTATTTTAATGAGCTTGATAGCTACGCAGAAAGTTTAGGTCTGAATTCCCGCCAAATCATAGAAGGCGTATGTCTTGACCCACGTATTGGTCATCACTATAACAACCCGTCCTTTGGCTATGGTGGATATTGCCTGCCAAAAGATACCAAACAGCTTTTGGCGAATTATCAGTCCGTACCAAATAATATTATCTCGGCGATTGTCGACGCTAACCGTACCCGAAAGGATTTTGTTGCTGATTCGATCCTCGCGCGTAAGCCGAAGGTGGTCGGCGTTTACCGTCTAATCATGAAAAGTGGATCTGACAACTTCCGTGCTTCTTCCATTCAGGGGATCATGAAACGCATCAAAGCCAAGGGCATATCGGTTATTGTTTATGAACCGGTTATGAAGGAAAATGAGTTTTTCCACTCTCGCGTAGTGCATGAGCTGGATACCTTTAAACAGGAAGCTGACGTTATTATCTCCAACCGTATGGCTCAAGAGCTGGCTGATGTAGCGGATAAAGTGTATACACGCGATTTATTTGGTAACGACTGAGTTACCCTTGATTGTTGCGAAGAAAAAGCTCCTCATTTTGAGGGGCTTTTTGCATTTTATGTCTATAGTTGCAGTTTTGTCGAGATACCTGTGCTGGATCCTGATTCAAACATTGTAAAAACTACGATACCAATCGACAAATCTTTTTACTCCATCTTTCACAGTTGTCTCTGGTTTAAATCCAATGACCTCAAAGAGGGCCTTGGTATCAGCACTGGTCTCTAAAACATCACCAGGTTGGATCGGCATCATATTCTTCTGAGACTCCACTCCAAGAGCATCTTCCAGCGCGTTGATATAATCCATCAACTCCACTGGTGAGCTATTACCAATGTTATAAACACGATATGGAGCTGAACTTGTTGCTGGAGATCCAGTCTCTACCGTCCATTGCGGATCTGGCAAAGGAATAACATCTTGCAAGCGAATAATGGCCTCGACGATGTCATCAATGAAGGTGAAGTCACGCTTCATTTTGCCGTAGTTATATACGTCAATGCTTTTCCCTTCGAGCATGGCTTTAGTGAACTTAAACAGAGCCATGTCTGGGCGACCCCAAGGGCCGTAGACGGTGAAAAAACGTAGACCAGTGGTTGGCAAACAGTAGAGATGTGAATACGTATGTGCCATCAACTCGTTGGCTTTTTTGGTTGCCGCATATAGCGAAACCGGGTGATCAACAGAATCATCTGTCGAGAACGGCATTTTACGGTTCAGACCGTATACAGAACTGGAAGAAGCGTATAGCAGGTGTTGCACATTATTGTGACGGCAACCTTCTAGTATGTTAAGGTGACCGACAAGGTTTGCATCCGCGTAGGCATGAGGGTTCTCTAGCGAATAACGCACACCAGCCTGTGCGGCGAGATGAATAACACGGTCAAACTGCTCGGTAGCGAAAAGTTCGGCCATTTTATCGCGGTCGGCCAGATCGATTTTGTGAAAGTTGAAACTGGGATCTTTCAATAAATCCAAACGTGACTGCTTCAGATTAATGTCGTAGTAGTCGTTTAAATTATCAATACCGACCACCTGATAACCCGCCTCCAAAAGACGTTTGCTGACATGGAAACCGATAAAGCCGGCAGCGCCGGTAACCAGGTATTTCATTTACTCCCCTATATATTTTGAGCAGACTGTAACCAGTTGATACAGCAGAAAGCAAAATCATACCTCTAAGCGACAAAAAAAGATAATCTATGGTCACCTATATGAACGCATCCCGTTTGCAAGACAAAAGTTATTGTGGCATTGAAGGTAGCGGTAATTGTCAACATAGTTGGCACCATTAATAAATTTAAGCCGCCCGTTTTTCTCGCTCGGGATTCAACGTCACTGTTTCTACCCACTGCCAGTTTCTTGTGCTGCGCGACCAGCGTTTCGGGTGTGTGAACTTAGCTTGACGATAAACGGCATCCCGCTGCTTTAAAATCACTTTGTCTTCGCCTCTGTGCCGTTAACCCGATGTCACATAACTTATCCCACTATGACGGTTCTCTTCGTTATACCAGTCGGTAAAATTATCCCCCCAGACACGCGCTTGTGTCAGATCACTGAAGCCGCCCTCCGACCACACCGGCACATATTTCAGCGTTCGGAACAGCGATTCTGCATAGGCATTATCATTACTGACCCGTGGGCGGCTGTGTTATGGGGTAATAGCCAGTTCCCGAAGTTTGACCTGCAGTGTTTGTGATTTCATCGCGGCACCATTGTCGGCATGCAGTATCAGTGAGTCACGCCAGCATTGCTCCTTCCAGACTGTGCGCTGCACCAGCTCCGCCGCTAACTCACCCTCACCACTCTCGACTTCATGGACTTCATAACCGACAATTTTTCGGCTGAAAATATCGATTATTATATACAGATAAAACCAGCGGCCTTTTACCGTTGACGCGATCCACGTAATATCCCACGCCCAAAGCTGGGTAGGTTTTCCATCAGTATAATTTAGACCCGTTTGCCCTGGGAAGGTCATCTTGTATCTTTAATCTGGTTTATGATGGTTAAGTGAGATTGGCAACAATCATGCAGTCAGGTAACCATCAAGGGATTAAGCCCGTTAATGAGCTTTCGGCGCATGATTGTTACTTTTCTTCGAGAAACCCGAACAGTTGCTCATTAGTGTCCGGTATTTCTTGACCGCTACAGACACAATATAGGCTACGGCTGTGGTACTAGATAATATCTTTAACTGATAAAATAGAAGTTGGTACTACACACTTAGTAGAAAAAACACACGCAGCAGAAATGGATACTGTAGAAAATTACAACTACATCTGTAACAATTTAATCAAAACATGCTAAACATCGTCCTATTCGAACCAGAAATCCCGCCTAATACAGGCAATATCATCCGCCTGTGTGCCAACACAGGCTGTCAACTTCATCTCATTCAACCTTTGGGTTTTACATGGGATGACAAACGCCTGCGTCGTGCAGGGTTGGATTACCATGAGTTTGCCAATATCAAACAACATCACGATTACAACGCATTCCTGAAAAGTGAAGGACTCAATTCGGTCAATTCACAATCCCCTTCTGGAGCACGTCTGTTTGCTTTAACCACAAAAGGCACTCCGGCACACAGTAATGTGAGTTATTGTGATGGTGATTATCTGATGTTTGGCCCGGAAACCCGTGGCTTACCATCTTATGTATTAGATAACATGCCCTCAGAACAAAAAATCAGAATCCCCATGCTGCCAGATAGCCGTAGTATGAATCTGTCCAATACTGTTGCTGTGGTTGTGTTTGAAGCATGGCGGCAACTGGGTTATCCGGGTGCGTTACTGCGGGATTAATACATAACATTCAGCGCCTAACCCGCGCTGAATGCTCTACTTATTACTCATAAGAAAAAAATGGTACTTTAAATCCCATCCCCATTCTCAAACCCGTTATTTATTCCATTAAAATGCTGGTTCATATCCAGTGATGGCTTATCACTTTCCGGTTTTCCGACAATCCGCGCCGGTACGCCAGCTACTGTGGTATGGGGTGGAACGGGTCTTAATACAACAGATCCTGCCCCGATTTTTGCGCCGCGACCAATCTCGATATTTCCGAGGATTTTGGAACCCGCTCCAATCATCACCCCTTCACGTACTTTCGGATGACGATCTCCTCCCGCTTTGCCCGTACCCCCAAGGGTTACCGATTGCAGAATGGATACATCATTTTCAACAACCGCCGTCTCACCAATCACAATGCCAGTTGCATGGTCAAGCATGATGCCACAGCCAATTTTCGCGGCAGGATGGATGTCTACACCAAATGAAACTGAGATCTGGTTTTGCAGATAGATTGCCAATGCGTTGCGATCTTGTTTCCACAACCAATGCGCAATACGGTAGGCCTGTAGTGCATGGAAGCCCTTAAGGTAAAGTAATGGAGTGGAGTATTTATCTACCGCCGGATCACGTAACCGGACAGCTTTGATATCACTTGCTGCGGATTCGATCATCTTAGGATCACTGCGATATGCACTTTCAACGACTTCTCTGACTTCAATGGGAGGCATAATCGGAGTTGCCAGCTTATTTGCCAGCATATAGCTCAGGGCACTACCAAGATTTTCATGCTTGAGTAGTGTCGCGTGAAAAAAACTGGCCAACATGGGTTCACAGTCTGCCAGCGCTTTTGCCTCATTTTTTATATTTTTCCAGACTTCGATCAGTTCTTCTCGCGACATATCAGTCGTTCCTATCTTACTTAAGAATGAGAGCTTTCTCCCTCATCTCTTGTTGCTCTCCCCAATAATGCCTGAGCAGCTTCAATCACATTTTTATTGCAGTACAGGATCTGGTAAATCTGCTCTGTAATAGGCATTTCAACCCCTACTCTTTCCGCCAGTGCACGAACTTCTTTGGTATTACGATATCCTTCAACCACTTGCCCAATCTCATGTTGAGCATCATCAACATTAATACCCTGCCCCAGCATCATGCCAAAACGACGGTTACGAGATTGGTTGTCAGTACAGGTCAGAACTAAGTCACCTAATCCAGCCATTCCCATGAATGTAGATGGATCGGCTCCCAATGCCACACCGAGACGGCTCATCTCCGCCAATCCGCGGGTAATCAACGCCGTGCGGGCATTCGCCCCGAATCCCATACCATCAGAGATACCCGCACCAATTGCAATAACATTTTTTATTGCCCCCCCGAGTTGAACTCCAATGAAATCAGGGTTCTTGTATACCCGGAAGCTTTTGCCGCAATGGAAAAACTGTTGGAGCGCCTCACCAAACTCAGGGGTTGTAGCAGAGACAGCAATCGCTGTTGGTAAACCTGCCGCCAGCTCTTTTGCGAATGTCGGGCCTGAGACGACTGCCAAGGGGATTTCATTGCCTAATATCTCACGAGCCACATCTTGTAATAAGCGCCCTGTTTCAGCTTCAAGGCCCTTGGTTGCCCAAACAATACGGCTATCATGTTGCAAATGTGGTTTTATTTGCTGTAAGACATCACCAAAAACGTGGCTGGGAACCACTATCAGGATGTTCTGGCTGGCTGATACCGCGCTCTTCAGATCTGCTTCAAGCAGTAAACTATCAGGGAAAGAAACATCCGGCAAAAATGCCTGATTACAACGCGCTTGTTGCAAGGCATGAACGTGCTCAGGGTTATGTCCCCAAAGCACAACCTCATGCCCATTACGAGCCAAAGTAATGGCTAAAGCGGTGCCGTATGAACCGGCACCGATCACTGTCATAGAAGCAGTATTCATTAGGCTTCCTGTTCAGCCTCATTAGGCTGAGATTCAGCCTGCTGTTGCAGGTAGTTCATGAACAAAGCATCAAAGTTAACTGGAGCCAGGTTCAGTTGTGGGAAAGTACCACGCCCGACCAAGCTAGTGATGCATTCACGAGCATATGGGAACAGAATGTTCGGGCAATATGCACCTAAGCAATGGGCCAGTTGGGTTCCTTCAATGCCATCAATAGAGAAAATACCTGCTTGCTGAACTTCACACAGAAATGCGGTTTCTTCCCCTAATGTCGCCGTAACGGTGACACGCAGAACAACTTCATAGACTCCCTGAGCCAATTCACTGGAAGCAGTATCCAGATCCAATTTAACTTCCGGCTGCCAGTCCTGCTGGAAAATCTGAGGCGCTTTTGGTGCTTCGAAAGAAACATCTTTCGTGTAAATACGCTGGATCTGGAAAGCCATTTCTGTGTTGTTTTGTTCTGACATAATAATTACCTTTTTCAGACGTCCTTATTAAACCTTCGATAATGCAAGCATTCTGCCTGCATCTCAGCTTGTTATCTCTTGCCTCGGGCCAATGGCAGATTTTCACCCGCCCACCCAGCGATCCCCTCTTTCAGGGAATAAACCTGCTCAAAACCGGAGCGAATCAAGTTCTCCGCCGGTGTTCTGGATTCCAATCCATTCGCCGAAACAACAATGACAGGCTGTTTTTTATGTTTATCCAACTCACCCAGATTATTATCTTTAATCTCAGATGGCGTCAGGTTAACGGAACCAATAATATGCCCTCTGCGGAAATCGTCACGGGAGCGTAAATCCACGACGATTGCATCTTCCTTATTGATAAAATGAATAGCTTGCGCACGGGTGATCTCTTTACTCTTGGAGAACACGCTTTTTGCCGTCATAACGATGACAGCCACCAGCAATGCAATCCAAGCAAGGCTCAGGATCGTGTTCCGGCTAATAAATTGCATGATTTCTTGCAGCATGGAGGGCAACAACTCCCGTTAGTTAATAACAAATATCTAAGGTAGCAGAGTATACCTGTGTGTTGCGTCAATTACAGCCAATTAGCACTAACACTATGCACATTTGTGCAGATTTTGCGGAGAGTTTCGAGAAAAATTAAAAAATACACCGAGAAGCACTTAATTGTAATGCATCATTAAAATCTTTCATGTCACATTGAGCTGGGGCAGGATCTTCGACAATATATGAACTAAATTAACTAAAACTTATATTGACGATAAAAAACAGGCTGTTCTCTGGTCAGGGGCAATTCCTCATGAAATAATCGGGCACTATATAGCAGAATAAAAGATAGCAGAATAAAAGATAACAGAAAGGCATAGCAGCAGGGTACTCAATAAGATGGCTGAAAATAAGGACCTAAAGCGCCGTACGAATCGGCAGAAGCAATATCAGTGGCAAAAGAAAACCAGAGGGTTATCGCTCTGTGCCTTGTTGTTCGCCTTTTTCAGCCTCAGTATAAGTGCTTTCGCCAACCAGATCTCAGAGAATAAAAATCAGCTCAAAGATATTCAGCAGGATATTGCCGAGAAAGAGAAAAGTGTAAAACAACAGCAAAAACAACGCACTGACCTCGTTAATCAATTGAAAGAACAAGAAAGCACGATCTCAGAAGTAGGCCGCTCTCTGCACGGTACACAGGCTCGCCTGAGTAAACTGGGAAACGAACTCTCATCAATGAATACAAATATCAAACGGCTGCAAACGCAACAAAAAGAACAACGTAAATTACTTGCCAGTCAATTGAATGCCGCATTTCGGCAAGGAAATCACCAAGGATTAGAGTTGTTGCTCAATGGCGAAGAAACTCAACGTAAAGAACGTATTCTTGCTTATTACAGTTATCTGAATCAGGCACGCCAAGAAACTATCTCCAAACTGCAAAAAACAACAGAAGAACTTAACCAGCAAAAAAAATTACAACTGGAAAAGCAAAGCGAACAAACAGTAATACTGAACAGTCAGAAGCAACAAAAACAAAAAATGGAAGTTGCCCGTTCTGCACGACAAAACACGTTAACAATGCTCGAATCTTCATTGAAAAAAGATCAACAGAGTCTGACGGAGCTTAGGCAAAATGAAACCAGCTTGAGAAATAAAATTGCCAAAGCTGAACGAGAAGCCAAAGCCCGTGCTGAACGTGAAGCTCGTGAGGCTGCTCGCGTTCGTGCCCAAGTTGCCGCTAAACAAAAACAGGCTCAGAAAAAAGGCTCCAGCTACAAACCGACAGAAGATGAACGTGCTCTCATGGCCCGGACAGGTGGTCTTGGGCGTCCGGCAGGTCAAGCAATCTGGCCTGTACGCGGCAGTGTCATCCATAGTTTCGGTGAAGCAATACAGGGTGAACTGCGCTGGAAAGGCATTGTTATCGCCGCCGCAGAAGGTACAGAAGTGAGAGCTATCTCAGATGGGCGCGTATTACTGGCAGATTGGTTGCAAGGCTATGGTTTGGTTGTCGTCATTGAGCATGGTAAAGGTGACATGAGCATTTACGGTTACAACCAAAGCACACTAGTTAAAGTTGGGCAGCAGGTTCGGGCAGGTCAGCCAATCGCACTGGTCGGCAGCAGCGGCGGGCAAAAGCAACCTTCACTGTACTTTGAAATTCGTCGTCAAGGGCGAGCTGTTAATCCATTACCGTGGTTAGGTAGATAGGATAAAGAACAACATAGGATGAACACACTAATGATGAAGATGCAGTATCTATTAATAAAACATGTTAGTTCGCTAACTCTGTTATTCTGGATACTGCTATTCGTCATATCATTGACGTTTACCTTAAATGCCCACGCTGCACGTTTAGCCATTGTGATTGATGATGTTGGCTACCGTGTTCACGAGGAAAACAAGATATTACAAATGCCTGTTGCGGTTTCTATCGCAATACTGCCCAATTCTCCACACGGCAGGAAAATGGCAGAAAAAGCCCATCAACAAGGGCGGGAAGTGTTGATCCACCTGCCGATGGCGCCACTAAGCAAGCAACCTTTGGAAAAAAATACCCTGCATCCGGCCATGAGTCAGGAAGAAATTGGTCGTATTATTCAGGATGCGATACAGAAAGTTCCCCATGCTGTTGGCATGAATAATCATATGGGTAGCGCAATGACATCCAATCTCAGTGGCATGGAAAAAGTGATGCAAATATTATCTCGTCACCATCTCTACTTTCTGGATAGTGTCACGATTGGGAACACACAAGTCACTAAAGCAGCGATAGGAACATCTGTTCCAGTCATCCGCCGAAATGTTTTTTTGGATAATGTTCAAACCGAAGCTGAAACAAAACACCAACTCAACCGGGCAATTGCCCTTGCCCGTAGACAAGGTTTTGCTATTGCCATTGGGCATCCACATTCAACAACTGTACGCGCCTTACAGCAAACTCTCGCAACATTACCCAGTGATATTGAGTTGGTAACACCCAGTATGTTACTAAACCACAGACCTACAAATAAGAACAACCAACAAATAGCACGCAAGTGCAAGCCTGGCGAATCAGAGCCAGCCCCAGTAACTCAGTTGGCTTATATCAAGATGATAGGAAAAGAATTAGCTAACAATATTGTCATCAATACCTTAAATCAGCACATTCAAAAACTCTTGAGTAATACCCCAGAACAAGAAGCTTCCGATCTCTTAGATAAGACAGAAAACGATAAGGCAGAAAGAAACCAAACAAAGAAAAACAAAGCAGCAGACAAAATAAAATCACAACAAAAAAATGTTCACACAGGCGCCCATAAAACAGGCGTCCATAAAACAAGGGACGCCTGTTCTAACCTTTAACTTCTTTTTAGGTAGTTAAAATTTTTAATCCCAATTTAGGATAACTTTGCCAGATTGCCCTGACCGCATGATATCAAAGCCTTTCTGGTAATCATCAACCGAGAATTGATGAGTAATAATTGGAGTCAGATCTAAGCCAGATTGGATCAACGCTGCCATTTTGTACCATGTTTCGAACATCTCACGTCCGTAGATGCCTTTGATAAACAGCCCCTTAAAGATGACCTGATTCCAATCTATCGCCATGTCTGAAGGTGGAATGCCCAATAATGCAATGCGTCCACCATGATTCATGGTATTAAGCAAGGTACGGAACGCAGATGGTGCACCGGACATTTCCAGTCCAACATCAAAACCTTCCGTCATTCCCAGCTCTGCCATCACATCGGTCAAATTCTCTTTGCTGACATTCACGGCACGGGTAACGCCCATTTTACGAGCCAACTCAAGGCGATATTCGTTCACATCCGTAATCACGACATGACGGGCACCAACATGCTTACACACCGCCGCCGCCATAATTCCGATAGGGCCAGCACCGGATACCAGTACATCTTCCCCCACTAAATCAAAAGACAGCGCTGTATGTACCGCATTACCAAAAGGATCAAAAATAGCCGCCAACTCATCCGGAATATTGTCCGGAATTTTAAAGGCGTTAAAGGCCGGGATTACCAGATATTCAGCAAAAGCACCCTCACGGTTCACACCAACGCCAGTGGTATTACGGCACAAATGAGTACGACCACCACGGCAGTTACGGCAATGACCACAAGTGATATGCCCTTCACCGGAAACGCGATCACCAATTTTGAATCCTTTTACTTCCTGACCAATCGCAACCACTTCACCGACATATTCGTGCCCTACCACCATCGGAACGGGGATAGTTTTCTGGGACCAATCATCCCAGTTATAGATGTGAACATCCGTACCACAAATGGCCGTTTTACGGATTTTAATCATCACATCATTGTGCCCGAGTTCCGGAGTGGGCACATCCGTCATCCAAATCCCTTCCTCTGACTTTAATTTTGATAATGCTTTCATAGTGACACCTTATGCAATGACGTCCAATTGCTTGCCAATGCGTGTAAACGCCGCCACCACTTGCTCAATTTGTTCTTCAGTATGGGCTGCTGAAATCTGGGTTCGAATGCGCGCTTGGCCTTTAGGAACAACCGGATAGAAGAATCCAATCACATAGATGCCTTCTTTCAGCAATTCAGCCGCAAATTCTTGTGCTAATTTAGCATCACCCAGCATGACAGGGATAATGGCATGATCTGCTCCCGCTAAAGTGAAACCTGCGGCAGTCATTTTCTCACGGAACAGATTCGCATTTTTCCAGAGACGCTCACGCAGATCATCTCCATTTTCCAACATATCCAGCACCTTGATAGATGCAGAAACAATGGCAGGAGCCAGTGAGTTGGAGAACAGATAAGGGCGTGAACGCTGACGCAGCCACTCAACAACTTCTTTACGTGCAGCGGTATAACCACCAGACGCGCCGCCCAGAGCCTTACCCAGCGTACCAGTGATAATATCGACACGCCCCATGACATCACAATATTCATGTGTGCCACGGCCATTTTTACCGACGAACCCAACCGCATGTGAATCATCCACCATGACCAATGCACCAAATTCATCAGCCAGATCACAGATGGATTTCAAATCAGCAATCACTCCGTCCATTGAAAAGACGCCATCTGTTGCGATCAGAATATTTTGCGCACCTTCGGCCTTCGCTTTCTCCAACTGCGCTCTTAATTCCTGCATGTCATTATTGGCATAACGGTAACGTTTCGCTTTACATAAACGGATACCATCAATGATGGAAGCGTGGTTCAAAGCATCAGAAATAATGGCATCTTCCGGCCCAAACAGCGTTTCAAACAGGCCGCCGTTGGCATCAAAACACGAAGAGTACAGAATGGCATCTTCCATACCCAAAAATTCAGCTATCTTATTTTCTAATTCTTTATGGGAGTCTTGCGTACCACAAATAAAACGAACGGATGCCATACCAAAACCGTGGCTATCCATTCCTGCTTTTGCAGCAGCGATCAGGTCAGGGTGATTAGCCAAACCTAAGTAGTTGTTGGCACAAAAATTAATGACTTGGTTACCCTCTGCGACAGCAATATTGGCATCCTGGGAAGAGGTGATGATACGCTCAGTTTTAAATAGACCTTCAGAGCGGGCTTGTTCCAATTGCGAATTAATTTGCTGGTAAAATGACGCTGACATTTTTCTCTCCTGAGTACCTAAGTAAGTGGAAGGCTGGATGTATTTTACTGATAGATATTGCCAGTGACGACACACCAAGAAAGATAATATCAACTTTGTAAAGCCGATCACGGCCCGAAGCCTGTTCTGAGACAATATTTCAGGATATTCCCCTGTTTAACCTACTGTCGTCAGTAGGGTTAAGTGTTATTATACGCCCCAAAGATATACCCAACTGACTATTTAGAGGTGAGCCAAATGATTATTGTCACTGGTGGCGCAGGGTTTATTGGCAGCAATATTGTCAAGGCACTGAATGATGAAGGCTATAAGGATATTCTTGTTGTTGATAACCTGAAAGACGGCACAAAGTTCGTCAATTTAGTTGATTTGGATATCACCGATTATATAGATAAGGAAGATTTCATTGCCAGCATCGTTGCCGGTGATGATTTAGGTGATATTGATGCCGTTTTCCATGAAGGTGCATGCTCATCCACAACGGAATGGGATGGTAAGTATATGATGGACAATAATTATCAATACTCCAAAGATGTATTGCATTATTGCCTTGAGCGCCAAATCCCGTTCCTGTATGCCTCTTCTGCCGCAACTTACGGTGGCCGCAGTGATAATTTTATTGAAGAGCGTCAATACGAAAAACCTCTCAATGTTTATGGTTACTCCAAGTTCCTTTTTGACCAATATGTTCGCGATATTTTACCTCATGCAGATTCCCAGATTTGTGGATTCCGTTATTTCAATGTCTATGGGCCGCGCGAAGGGCATAAAGGCAGCATGGCCAGTGTCGCCTATCATTTAAATGATCAGATCCACCAAGGGCAAAATCCGAAGTTATTTGCCGGTAGCGAACATTTCCGTCGCGATTTTATCTATGTCGGCGATGTTGCCGCAGTCAATCTATGGTTCTGGAAAAACAATGTATCCGGCATTTTTAACTGTGGAACAGGCCGTGCTGAGTCTTTCCAGGCTATTGCAGATGCCGTTACTGAATTCCATACAGAAAAATCTCCAGTTGTGGAATACATCGATTTTCCAGAAAAATTAAAAGGCCGCTACCAGAGTTTTACTCAGGCAGATCTGACCAAACTTCGGGCCGCTGGTTATGAAAAACCATTCAAAACCGTTGCCGAAGGTGTCGCTGAATATATGCAATGGCTCAATCAGGATAATTAATCGACTTCTATGAAGATATTGGTGATCGGCCCATCATGGGTGGGTGACATGATGATGTCACAAAGCCTCTACCGTACTTTGAAGGCTTTGTACCCGAATGCAGAAATTGATGTGATGGCACCGGCATGGTGCCGCCCATTACTGGCAAAA
This sequence comes from Xenorhabdus khoisanae, assembly GCF_001037465.1. GTDB lineage: Bacteria > Pseudomonadota > Gammaproteobacteria > Enterobacterales > Enterobacteriaceae > Xenorhabdus > Xenorhabdus khoisanae. The sequence goes on along the minus strand of NZ_LFCV01000159.1, from coordinate 3,560 downwards.
ATGCCAGAAGTGAATCAAGCACTAGCCATGCCGCTTGGTCATGGTGCACTTGCCTTGGGTGAGCGTCGCCGCCTCGGAATCGCATTGCGTGAAAATAAATATGATCGCGCCTATGTGTTACCCAACTCATTCAAATCTGCACTCGTGTCTTTCTTCGCCAATATCCCGCTGCGTACAGGCTGGCGTGGTGAAATGCGTTATGGGCTACTGAATGATATCCGAGTCCTGAATAAAAGTGCTTTTCCTCTCATGGTTCAGCGCTATGTTGCTCTCGCGTATGAAGGGAAAAACATACATAGCGCCGATGACATTCCACAACCTCTCTTGTGGCCGCAGTTAACCGTCAATGACGAAGATATTGCAGAATCGACCTCAGCCTTCAATATTGCTGATCACCGCCCTATTATTGGCTTCTGCCCGGGCGCTGAATTCGGCCCGGCTAAACGCTGGCCGCATTATCACTATGCCGCGCTTGCCGAGCAATTAATTACCCAGAAAGGCTATCAGATTCTGCTGTTTGGTTCCGCCAAAGATCACGCAGCGGGTGAAGATATTCGAACTCTTTTAAGTGATGAGGCCTGCGAAGATTGTCTCAATCTGGCAGGCAAAACATCACTTGAGCAAGCAGTTAATATCATCGCAGCTTGTGATGCCATCGTGACGAACGATTCAGGTCTGATGCATGTTGCAGCAGCCTTAAATCGTCCGTTGGTAGCGCTATATGGCCCAAGCAGCCCAGATTTTACGCCTCCCCTTTCAGACAAGGCTGAAGTGATCCGTCTGATTACGGGCTATCATAAAATCAGAAAAGGTGACAGCGATGGCGGTTATCATCAAAGCTTGATTGATATTCAACCTGAGATGGTTTTAGCTTCATTAGAGAAACTGCTACAGGTGGAGAGCCAGCATTAATGCGTGTTTTACTGGTAAAAACATCTTCAATGGGCGATGTGTTACATTCTCTGCCAGCATTAACCGATGCTAAAAAACATTTTCCTGACATTCAATTTGATTGGGTGGTGGAAGAGGGATTTGCTCAAATTCCAACTTGGCACAGTGCAGTCGAAAATGTTATTCCCGTCGCGATTCGCCGTTGGCGGAAAAATTGGTTCAGAAAAGATATTCGTGAAGAGCGAGCGCTATTCCGGAAACAACTACAACAGCACCAATATGACGCCATTATTGATGCCCAAGGGCTGTTAAAAAGTGCTTTTTTGGTGACTCGATTAGCTCATGGACCAAAACATGGCTACGACAAAAAAAGCATCCGCGAACCTATCGCCAGCTTCTTCTACGATCATCATCATGCCGTTAGTAAGCAACAACATGCAGTTGAGCGCATTCGGGCCTTGTTTGCGGATAGCTTGGGCTATAAAAAGCCATCGGAACAAGGTGACTATGCCATTGCCCGCCATTTTCTGAATCAACAAACAGAAAACCAAGGCCATTATCTCGTTTTCCTACACGCAACTACCCGCGATGAAAAACACTGGCCTGAAAATCACTGGCGACAACTTATCGCAGAACTCCAGACAACGGGAATGCGCATCAAACTACCCTGGGGTGCAGAGCATGAGCATCAGCGGGCATTACGGTTGGCAGAAGGATTTTCTCATGTTGAAGTACTGCCTAAACTGACACTCGCTGAAGTCGCCCAGATCCTTGCTGGCGCACGAGCGGTGGTTTCCGTCGATACGGGGCTGAGCCATCTGACAGCCGCGCTTGATAGACCTAATATCACCCTATTTGGTCCGACAGATCCCGGTTTGATCGGTGGATATGGTAAAGAGCAACATTCTCTAAAATCGGCGGATAATACGATGCAAAGTATTACACCATCGGAGGTTATGTTGCTCTTGCAGCAAGTGTTAAAAAAGCACTTTTCCTAGTTGTAATGTTTCACACCAACGGCTTTTATACTCAAACGTAGGATTACCCAAGGAGTAACGCATGGTTTTGCCACCCTGCTGACACAGTGCTTTTGCTTCTTGGATATTTACCCACATCAAGATACTTCCGACACTGAGATGAGCATATTCTGAATCATAGCCACCATTAATAGCATCAAAGGAGATCCATTTAGGGCTATCTGCCTTCAAGACAAAATCATAAGCACAAGGTTTGCCGTTGATCAGTAACACATTGCCAAATATATGCTCACGAAGTTCTGTATTTATTTCAATCAGATGCTTTTTTTGTTCCTCTGAATGGCTATAATTCCAACGTTTTTGATACAAATCGATATAAATATTCACTAATTCTTCGGCACTAAACTCACTTGAAGGACGAATTTCCCCTCCTGCGCGCTTGAACTTATTGATCTCGTTACTACGATTACGGCGAGTTTTGTAAGAAAAATTATCTTTTATCAAGCAAATTTGACGCTTATTGAAAAGAGGTCTGTAACTGGCATTAATAAAGTTTTCTTCGTGGATAGGTGATAATCTCTTTGATTTTATTGGTAAAAATAGCTTAACGCCTGTTGCGATAGGGAAAATAATTTCATCATAGGGTAGTGGATATCTCGTTTGCATACTTTCAGTTAACTTTTTGTTATCGAAAGTAAAACAGGCCCCTTGAATTCCAGTTTCTGTTTTTTTGATATAAAAGCAAAACTTCCCATCAAGATGTCTATCCAGAAAAGATATGATGTTGGGGTGTGTTGATGTACATCCTCCAAACAGCTCATAGGCTTCTTTATACTGTTCAAAATCGCCGTTTTTCCATCCCGAAAGAAGTGCTTTTGCAGCTTCCATAGAAAGTATCTCCATAAAAGTATTCTGGCTTTATCTGTCAATAACTAAAAAAATTAGCCGAATTTTCTATTTTACATAAAAATAAAGTAATGAGATACAACTACATCATTAAACGATAAGTAACGTTAACTTTTATTATTAAGCACATTTTAAATGTTCAGAGTTATAATAAATTAAATATATATTTCTAAGCACCCTTAAAAAGTCATAAAAATAAATAAATGTAAACATTTTGGATTTATTATAGACAAGAAAAGCCCCAACAAAATAAAAATATGCTGGGGTTATTTATTAAAACGGAAATATCTTCTTTACAGATTCAATGATTAATTCATCAATATCTTCATTTTCATGCAACCTTCCATTTTTTGCTAGTATTTGAATTGACTCATTATAACCTGGACCCCATAATGTTTTATTTGATTTAATATCCTGATAAATTGCAACTAGTGGTTTTTTATATGCAGCTGATATATGAACAATAGATGTATCAGGTGATATCACAAGATCAGATTGAGCTATAATGGAAACCGTATGATATAATGATTCAGATTCATATCTATATATTCCATCAAATTCAGCCATATTAATAAGACGTTGATGATCCAAAAAAACTATATTGATATTCGTATATATATTCTTAAGTTTCTCTACCAATTTTTTTAATTGACACACAGAAAGACAACGGTCAACACTTCCTGCAAAAGGATTTATGATAATTGTTTTTTTGGCGTTTTTCTTTAGGTTATCAATAAATGTTTTTGTTTTAATATCTATTTCATGAGGATAATATAAGTCATAATC
>NZ_LFCV01000158.1 GCF_001037465.1 Xenorhabdus khoisanae | reverse complement strand
TTATTTCAATATAAAAAAAGGATAGAAAGGATAGAAAGTTATTTATTTCAATAAAAACAAAATGATGCAAATTCAAATATCAATTTAAAACAATAAACAACATGAATTATACCTCATTGAGATTTATAAGACATTAAAAAAAATTAACCATATTAAATAAAAAATAATATAGACTTCAATCCAAATGACAATCACTATTACAGCGCAAAGAATTATGTTCATGTAATAAAAATGAGTGAAAGACCATGATTGCCATTGAAAATAAAAATAATTTTAGCGAAACAGGATGGGGTAATAAGGATGTATACTTAAAAGAATCAGAAATAAAGTTTTAACCATTTGCTAACTATTGACTGAAAATAAATATTAACTATTTTGCATAAGGAAGAATGCTGAAAGATTGCGAGATTGGCTGTAATGATACCATGGTGAATAACGCTAACGCTTATTGAACAAAATAACAAATTAATATTTAAACTATCAGCAACAAAATATAGTTTATTAAATTATATTAATGCTAAAACATAAATAAATTAAGGTTAGATAATCACTGAAATTTACCCATCCGTATCATAAATCACAAATAACTTGCAAGCGGAATGCGTTCGTATAATTTATTATGAAAACAACTGAAGGTTCGCTAAATCCGAACTTATATAACCTTCATCCCGCTCAAGAAGATGTGTTTTACGAGCAAACCCTTCATGAAAACACTCCATTACACAATATAGGCTGGTATACCTTGATGGAAGGTGAGATTGATATCGTCATCTTGCAACAAGCCTGGCAATTACTGCACCAACATATTGATACACTAAGATTACGTTTCTCGATTAATTCGGATAATGAAGCAACGCAATATCTTGAAAATCAGAGTAATCCAGAGTCAATCATATTCCATGATTTTTCAACGCAGCCTGATCCTGAAGAAAAAGCCAGGCATTGGATGCAACAACAGGTAAGCCAGCCCATAAACTTCCCAAATGAGATCTTGTATCAGACTTCATTAATTCGCATTACTAGCAAAAGATTTTGTTTTTTCAATAAATTCCACCATATTATAATTGATGGAACCGGTTTATTGCGACTTCATGAATATGTTTTTAAGTTGTATTCATGCCTGAAAAATGGAACATCAACAGCCTGGTTATCAGAAATTCCACAATATTTAGATGTAATAGAGAAAGCGAAAGAATACCTGAATTCTTCCCATTACGAAGAAGATAAAAGCTACTGGTATGATTTTTTGGCAAAAAATGACATCCATCAATTAACGCCTTATTATCAAAATAAGGGTTCTGGTAGCGATGAGTTGGTATTGCCACTGTCAATTAAAGCTGATTTGCGCGCTTTTTGTGAAGAAAATAAAACGAACCTTCTCGCTGTCTTCTCCAGTCTGGTCATCATTATGATGTCAGAACTGACAGGGCAACAGGAATTAATATTTAATACCATCACTCATGGAAGAAAGTCAAAATCAGAGAAAAATACCGTGGGAATGCTGGCAAATATATATCCCGTACATTGCCATGTTTCTGATACAGTCAGTGTGATTGAGCAGATTAAACTAACAGAATCAGCGCTAAAAGAGAGTTATCACCACGGTCAATTCCCTCGTTCTCATTTGGTCAGAATGGCTAATCATCATGGAATTGCTTTACCCAATATATTTATACTCTATGAAAAGCTTTCAGGGTCAACATCTGAAACCAGCCAGGCACGACATCATGTTATAGACGGGTTTTCTAATATTGATCCTATCGCTTTTCGATTAAAAGATTTTGGGCATATTCAGGAATTAACCATAACGATAGATTATTTACAGGAATATTTTAGTCCTCAGGATATAAAAAAAATATTTGAACGACTGCAAAACTTATTGGCTGCTTTGCTCGACTCACCTTCTTTATTAGTCAGTGAATTACCTGTTTTATTAGAACAAGAGCGCTATACCCTATTGCACTGCTGGAACCAGACCAACGTCCCCTACCCGCAAGATATGATTTTGCAACAGCAGTTTGAGATTCAGGCAGCAGCAACACCCGATAATGTGGCGTTGATATTCGAAGAGGAAACCCTGACTTACCGCCAGCTCAACGAACAGTCAAATCAACTCGCTGTTGTGATACGCGAATGTTACCAGCAGCAACATAATGCGCCAATGCTGGCAGATACACCAATAGCTCTCTACCTCGATCGCAGTCTGGAGATGGTGATCAGTATTCTGGCAGTGCTGAAAGCCGGCGGTGCCTATGTGCCGATTTCCCCCGAATATCCACCGGAGCGAGTTCAGTTTATTCTGGAAGATACCGGAAGCCCGTGTGTGATAACCCAGCAACGATACCTGACGACACTGGAAAAATGTGCACATACCTTACCCATTCAACCCGCACTGATAGCCGCAGATGACGGTACCATCACCAAAGACCAACCAGCGGAAAATTTAGTGCCGGTGAACAAGAGTACGGATCTGGCATACATTATCTACACCTCCGGGACGACCGGGCAGCCGAAAGGCGTTGAGCTGACCCATCAGAACGTCATCAATCACCTGTGTTGGATGCAGGCTCAATATCCCTTAAGCACATCGGATAAAGTCCTGCAACAAATCCCTTATACCTTTGATGCCTCAGTCTGGGAGCTGATTGCAGCTAACTGGTTTGGTGCCAGTATTGTGATGCCCTCACCGGACGTTCATAAACAACCCGAAGTCCTGCATCAGCTGATACAGAAAACCGGCGTGACGGTTGTGCAGTTTGTTCCATCCATGTTAGGTGCTTTTTGCCAGACAATACGGGATTTAGGCCAGCAATTGCCTGACACTATCCGTTATGTGCTATGTGGCGGAGAGGCGTTGACGATGTCCCATGTCAGCGCATTCAGAGCCATAAATAAGGGTTCGAGTATTTTAATCAACCTCTATGGCCCGACTGAAACGACAAATGATATCACTCACTTTGATGTCACTGATGAATTTAGTGGCCATGTCCCCATTGGCAGGGCACATCATAACACCCATCTGTATGTCCTTAATCATAATGGCAAACTGTCTCCTATTGGTGCGCCCGGAGAATTGTATATCGGTGGTGCCGGACTGGCACGGGGATATCGGAACCGTCCGGAACTGACTGCCGAGCGTTTTGTCGAAAACCCGTTTGCCAGCGCTGAAGATAAGGCTAACGGTTATACCCGCCTGTACAAAACCGGCGATTTGGTACGCTGGCTGCCGGATGGCAACCTCGAATATCTGGGGCGCAATGATTTTCAGGTCAAAATCCGCGGTTACCGCATTGAGTTGGGTGAAATTGAAACAGCTTTATCCTCCCACCCACAGGTGAAACAGGCCGTGGTGATTGACCAGGAGCATGCGGGCCATAAAGCACTGGCCGCTTATCTGGTGACCGACGAAACGCTGACCAATGACACTCTGCTGGAATATCTCTCCGCCCTTCTGCCGGAATATATGATCCCCGCCAGCTTTACCCGCATTGACGCCATCCCCCTGACTACCAATGGCAAACTCGACCGTCATGCTTTGCCAGCGCCGGTATGGGAAAACCGGGATCGTTATATCGCACCGCGTACTGAGTTGGAAACCCAATTGTGCGCACTCTGGCAAGATGTTTTGGGATTAGAACGGATTGGCATTGAAGACAACTTCTTCCGTATCGGTGGCGATTCTATTGTCAGTATCCGGTTGGTTTCCAAACTGCGGCAGGTAGGTTTCTCTCTTCAGGTCAAATCGATTTTTGAAGCACCAACGGTATTACGTCTGGCGCAATTCCTGACACAAACAACCTCCGCAGTCACTGTGGTTACTGAACAGGGATTATTAAGCGGAGAATTTGGTTTATTACCTATCCAACAAGATTTCTTCAATCAAAATCTGCCATATCCGCACCATTGGAATCAGGCATTTATGTTCCGGCTTCCCGGGAATATCAAACACGAACATATTGCACAGGCCCTGATAGCGCTGGCCGAGCGACATGATATGTTACGTGCCCATTTTATCGACACAGCACAGGGTTATCGTCAGTGTTACCCCGCAGGAATGCCGTCTTGGTTACCTGAATTACTGCATTGTGATGTGAGTGCGTTGGATGAAGCCGAGCGACACCAGCAACTGACCCAATGGCAGAGTGGTTTTGATTATTGTGAGGGGCCTTTATGGCAAGCCGCCCACCTGACCGGCTATGCCGACGGCAGTGCCCGGTTATTCTTCGCCTTTCACCACCTGATTATTGATGCCGTATCGTGGCGAATTATCGCTGAAGATATGCGCCTGCTACTACAAGGCATAACGCTGCCACCGAAAACCAGCAGTTACCGGCAATGGGTTACTACTGTCCAGCGTTATGCCGTACAGCATCAAGACGAAGTGCCTTACTGGCAGGGAGTCATGACAGGGAAAGAAAGCTATCCGGTGATGGGAGAAATCAACTCGCAACGGTTGAGTATATCATCCGAACTGACTGGCATCCTGCTGCGTGAAGCCAACTCAGGTTATCACACCGAAATCAATGACCTATTGCTCAGCGCCCTCACATTGGCATTGCGGACAACCTTCTCCCAACCGGTGAACTCCATCATTCTTGAAGGGCATGGACGGGAAACCATCGACAATACGCTGGATATCTCCGAAACTGTTGGCTGGTTTACAACTGTGTATCCTGTTTGCCTGACCATGCAGGATGATATTGCAGAAACCATTATTCACACCAAAGAGATGCTTCGTGCTATTCCCAATAGGGGCATTGGCTACGGTGCCTTACATCAGGCGGGAGACCTGACCGGTGATTTACCCGCCATCAGCTTTAACTATCTCGGTCAATTCCCCGGTCAATTCCTCGGCCAATTTGGTGGTGAGGCCGGACAAGCCAATCATCAGGATTGGGCGCTGACCGACGATAGCTGTGGCTCAATGATCGCCAGCGAGAACGGCAGTCATTTACTGCTGGATATCAATGGTGCTGTTCAGGCGGGGAGACTGCAATTCAGCGTACTGTCCCGTTTACCAACTGACCAGACGCAAATGTTTATCACGGCTTTTGAGCAAGCCCTCAATCATGTCATCACTGCCGGTCAGAAACAGGCTCAATCGGGCGGAATGAAAACACCCAGTGATTATGAATTTAAAGCCGTTTCAATTGAACGCCTAAAACGTTTGCAGCAAAACTATCAGGTCGAAACCCTGTACCCTGCCACCAGTTTGCAACAAGGATTTATTTATCATCATCTGTCTCAACCACAGGATGATGCCTATCGTGTGCAACTATTGTTGGATTATCACACCAATATCGATCTTGCCGCCTATCAACAAGCCTGGACGCTGGCTTCACTGCGCTTCCCTATCCTCAGAACCGCATTTGATTGGGAAGGGGAAATTTTGCAGATTGTGACTAAGGGTCCAAGTCTTGGTTCGGCTAACTTTACCGTCAAGGATATCAGTCAATTACCCGAAGAAGAGAAGGATCGAGCGATTGAAGCGATCCAACAGCATGACCGTACCCTGCCTTTTGATTTAAGCCAGCCCGGTTTAACCCGCCTTACATTCATCAAACAACATGAACAGTTGGTGACAATCCTGATCACGCAACACCACTTGATTATCGACGGCTGGAGTGGCCCTGTTTTATTACAAGCGGTACATGAGTATTACAACGCTCTGGTACAAGGACAAAAGCCCCGGATCGTCGTGGAACAGGCTTATCTGGCAACCCAGCAATACTATCTGGAGCATCAGGCTGAATCTGAAGCGTATTGGGCGGAGCGTAAAACGCATTTCCGGGAAACTAATGATTTGTCAGCCCTGTTAAGTCATCACGTTGATTTGACACAGATTAAAACCGTCGAAAAACCAGCCGAACAGATGCTCACTGTGCAGGGAGATGCTTATGAGCAACTGAAGGGTATGTGCCGGATGCAGGGCGTTACGCTCAATGTAGTACTGCAATTTGCCTGGCATAAACTACTGTACAGTTACACCGGGGATGAACAGACCATCGTGGGCACCACCGTTTCCGGTCGCGATGTACCGGTGGATGGCATTGAGTCCAGTGTTGGTCTGTATATTAATACGTTGCCGTTGATGGTGCAGTGGACTCAGGCGGACAGTATCACTGCGGTTTTACAAGACATACAGAAAGATATCGCCGCACTCAACAGCCACAGTGCCGTATCACTCGCCAGTTTGCAGCCAGATGGAGAACGGTTATTCCATAGCCTGTTCGTCTTTGAAAACTATCCGGTTCCTGTAGTGAGCGAAAACGAGAAAGGGATTGAGAATACCCAGAAGTTCCGCCAGGCCATCGAAAAAGTGGATTATCCGTTGTCATTAATGGGCTATGAGCAAGATGACAGTTTAGTCATAAAATTAGGTTATGGTGAAGACTGGCTGGCAGATAAACACGCGCTGCGTTTGCTTCGTCAGCTTGAGTGCATTCTGCACGCCGTGGCCTGTGACCCGCACCAGCCGCATACCTCCATAATGTTCCTCAGTGAGGAAGAGCGCCATACCCTGCTGCACACCTGGAACCAGACTGATGCCCCCTATCCGCAGGACAAAATCCTGCAACAATTGTTTGAAGCGCAGGTGGAAATCACGCCAAACGATGTGGCGCTGGTGTTTGAGGGAGAAACGCTGACCTACCGTCAGCTCAACGAACGGACGAACCAGTTAGCAAACACCCTCCGCGAACATTATCAGCAACGCCATGCACCGCTGCAAGCCGGCACATTGATCGCGCTCTATCTCGACCGCAGTCTGGAAATGGTGATCAGTATTCTGGCGGTGCTGAAAGCGGGGGGCGCTTATGTGCCCATTTCACCGGAATATCCCGCAGAACGCGTCAATTTTATTCTGCAAGATACCCGGACCTCGTGCGTATTGACTCAGCAACATCATTTGGCTGCACTGGCTGCCTATACCCGACCATTTGCTGAACAGCCGGCACTGCTAGCCACAGATGACCAGACCATTACCGCAGGCCAGTCCGTGGAAAATCCGGCGCCGATCAATAAACCGACCGATTTGGCTTATATCATCTACACCTCCGGCACGACCGGTCAGCCAAAAGGCGTCATGATTGAGCATAAAAATGTTGCTCATTTAGCGGCGGCACAAATCAAAATTCTTGATATCACAAAGCGAAAAAAAGCATTAATGTTTGCCGCTTATGTCTTTGATGGCTCGGTTTTCGAACTGTTTTCTAACTTATTTAACGGTCTTACCACTTACATTTGCAGTGAAACAGAACGAAATGCCCCTGCGGTTGAAAAACTCATCCAACGGGAAGGCATTGAAATAGCCATCTTACCGCCCGTGATACTGAAATTATTAAACGGTGCGGACTTACCCTCCTTACAAACATTAATTACCGGGGGAGAATCGCCCACATTAGATTACCTTGAGCATTTCAGTAAAAACACTTGTATGTTAAACGGTTATGGCCCAACAGAAACGACTGTCTGTGCAACCGTGAAGGAATACCAAAGCGGGGATATCGCAACGAATATTGGCCGGGCGATTAATAACACCCGTCTGTATGTGCTTGATAAACACGGTAACCTGTCTCCAATCGGGGCGCCCGGAGAACTGTATATCGGTGGGGCAGGACTGGCACGGGGGTATTTCAACCGGCCTGAACTGACCGCAGAGCGTTTTGTGGAAAATCCCTTTGCCAGCGCAGAAGACAAAGCCAGAGGCTATACCCGCATCTACAAAACCGGCGATTTGGTGCGCTGGCTGCCGGACGGCAATCTGGAATATCTGGGGCGCAATGACTTTCAGGTCAAAATCCGCGGTTACCGCATTGAGTTGGGAGAAATCGAAAACGCCCTCGCTTCCCATCCGCAGGTGAAACAGGCCGTGGTGATTGACCGCGAGCACAAAGGGAATAAAGTGCTGGCCGCCTATCTGGTGGCAGATGACGTACTGTCCGATGAAACCCTGATGAATTACCTTTTCGACCGTTTACCAGATTATATGCTGCCCGCCAGTTTTACCCGCATTGCGTCTGTACCGCTGACCCTGAACGGCAAGCTGGATCGCCGTGCCCTGCCAGAACCGACATGGGAAAATCGGGACAATTATGTCGCTCCCCGCAATGCACTGGAAACCCAGCTATGTACCATCTGGCAGGAAGTGTTGGGCTTAGAACGCGTGGGTATTGAAGATAACTTCTTCCGTATCGGCGGTAACTCCCTCACGGCGATTAAGCTCACGGCAGCTATTCGCCGAACCTTGGCAATGGAAGTATTACTGGCACAATTGTTTGAGCTGAAAACCATCGCTGGCTTGGTCACTCACACAGGGCAGCAGGCCCATACGATCATCCCTCACCTTGCATTAGAACATTACCCTTTATCGTTTGCTCAGGAGCGGATGCTATTTATCGAGCAGTTTGAACAAGGCACTAACGCCTACCACATCCCTTATCTGGTTGAGCTGGATAACGACGCCTGTCTGCCCTTGTTAGAAACCGCCATTAACCGGCTGGTTGAACGCCATTCCGTGATGAAGATGGTCTATCCCAATAATGATAAAGGACAGATTTACCAACAAATGTTGGGCGATAATTTAATTATCAAGTCACAATCCTGTGGAGATATCGGCACGCTTCTGAGCATGGTTCACGCTGAAATAGCCACGCCATTTGATCTGGCTACCGAACCGAGCCTGCGTTTATGTCATTATCATTTGATCAATAACCAATTGAACGATAAGCAAGTAATCGATAAACACTACCTGTTAATGTTGTGGCACCACATCGCCATTGATGGCTGGTCCATTGATATTTTTATGGATGAACTGGCAGAGATTTACCATTCCTTGTCAGAAGGCCGTGACAGCCAACTGGCGCCCCTGGATATCACCTATGGCGACTACGCCGCATGGCAACGGGAATATTTACAGGGTGAAGTGCGTGAACGCCAGCTTGCCTACTGGCAGCAGTCCTTGGCCGGCTACGAACCACTGGCTTTGCCAACAGACCGCCCCAGACCCGCTCAGGTGAATTATCAGGGGCGGGATTTCAATTTTACGCTGGATACAACGCTGTCTGAGCAACTGAGAACATTGGCTAAAGCTCAGGAAACCACCTTATATACTGTGCTGCTCAGTGGCCTTTATGTCACGCTGGCAAAATTATCCGGTCAAGATGATATCGTACTGGGTACTCCTACCGATAACCGACACCATGCTCAAACTCAGTCCCTGATTGGTATGTTCGTCAACTCACTGGCCTTAAGAACACAGCTTCAACAAACTGCCAGTGTGGAAAGCCTGATTAAACAGACTCATAAGTTGGTGACCGAAGCCAAGAACTTTCAGGATATGCCGTTTGAACATCTGGTTGAAACACTGGGAATTGAACGTGACACCTCTCGCCACCCGATTTTTCAGGTGATGTTCAGCTTGCAAAGTTTTGGTGAGAGCCTGCCAAACGAAACCCCTCTGCCGTTTAATCCGGTTGCACTGGACGACTCTCTAGATAGTCCCGCCAAGTTTGACCTGAGCCTGTTTTTGTCCGACAGACAAGCCGATATTACGGGTTGTCTGAATTACGCGGTCAGCCTGTTTGACGAGGAAACCATCGTGCGGTTGGTGGGTATCTACCAACGGGTACTGGCTGCATTGGTGGCAAACCAGAAACAATCTCTGTCTGAGCTTGATATCCTGCCTGCACAAGACCGTCATACCCTACTGCACACCTGGAACCAGACCGATGTTCCCTATCCGCAGGACAAAACCCTGCAACAGTTGTTTGAAGCACAGGCAGCCCAAAACCCCGATGCCACCGCCGTCATATTTGAAGATCAAAGAATGAGCTATGGCGAACTCAACCGACGTGCTAACCGTCTGGCGCATCATCTCATTGCGTTGGGGGTACGTCCGGATGATTTGGTCGCCATTTGCCTTGAACGCAGCTCAGACATGGTGGTGGGGTTACTCGCTATCCTCAAGGCGGGCGGAGCTTATGTGCCACTCGATCCGACTTATCCGGCTGAAAGACTGGCCTATATGCTGGAAGATGCCAAACCAGTGGTTTTACTGACTCAGACAGCGCAGGCCGAGAAACTGACCAGCGCCATCCCCATGACGTTGATCGATAACACCGTGTTACTCGATAATCAGGCTCCATTCCCTGAAGCTATATTAGATAATAAAAATCTATTAGATAATAAAAATCTATTAGATAAGAATCCGGACACCCAAGCTCTGGAGCTGACATCACGCCATCTGGCCTATGTGATCTACACCTCTGGTTCTACCGGACTGCCCAAGGGAGTGATGGTCGAGCACCGCAATGTGCTGCGCCTGATTATCAATAGTGGCTTTGCCGACATAGGTTCCGATGACTGCATTGCCCATTGTGCCAATACCTCATTCGATGCCGCCACATGGGAGATTTGGTCTGCCCTGCTCAACGGCGGATGCCTGTATATTGTTCCATCGTCCGTGTTACTCGATCCGGTACGCTTCCGTCACACCTTAATCGAGGGAGAAGTCACCGCGTTATGGTTAACCGTTGGTTTGTTTAACGAGTACCTTGATACGCTTCTCCCGGTGTTCGGGCAACTGCGCTACCTGCTTGTCGGGGGGGATGTACTCAATCCACAGAAGATAAGGCAAGTGCAACTGGCAGAAACCTCGCCTGTACATCTGATTAACGGTTATGGCCCGACAGAAACGACAACCTTTGCCACCACTTATGCCATTACTTCCCTTGTCGATGTGGGCCAGTCAATCCCGATTGGCCGCCCCATCGGTAATACCCGGATTTATTTGCTTGATCCTCATGGGCAGCTTGTTCCGGTAGGTGCAATCGGTGAAATTCATATCGGCGGAACGGGTGTCGCCCGTGGCTATCTGAACCGCCCTGAACTGACGGAAGAGCGTTTCCTGCCTGACCCCTTCTTCCCGGAACCGGATGCCCGCATGTACAAGACCGGTGATCTCGGTCGTTGGCTGCCGGACGGAAATATCGAATACCTTGGCCGCAATGATTTTCAGGTCAAGCTGCGCGGTTTCCGCATTGAGCTGGGGGAAATCGAAAATGCCCTTGCTTCCCACCCACAAGTCAAACAAGCGGTGGTGATTATCCATGAGCATAACGGGAATAAAGTACTGGTCGCATATCTGGTCACAGAGAGTGTACTGTCTGATGACACCCTGATCAGATATCTCTCCTCCCGCCTGCCGGAATATATGCTACCTGCCAGCTTTACCCGCATTGAATCCATTCCCCTGACCCGGAACGGTAAAGTGGATCGCCACGCCCTGCCAGAGCCAATCTGGGGAAACAGGGACAACTATGTTGCTCCCCGCAATGAACTGGAAACCCAGCTATGTGCCATTTGGCAGGCGGTATTGGGGCTGGAACACATTGGCATTGAAGATAACTTTTTCCGCATTGGTGGTGATTCGATTGTCAGTATCCAGCTGGTTTCCAAACTGCGTCAGGCTGGCTTTTTCCTTCAGGTTAAATCGATTTTTGAGGCACCCACGGTGGCCCGGTTAGCCCAACTGCTGGCATTGTCATCATCTACAGCAAAAGTCATTGCAGAACAGGGATTATTAAGCGGCGAATTTGATTTATTGCCTATCCAGCAAACTTTCTTCGACTGGAGCTTATCGAATCCGCACCATTGGAATCAGGCATTTATGCTCCAGCTTCCCGGAAACATCAAACAGGCGGATATTGAGCAAGCTTTAATAAGCCTGACTGAGCGGCATGATATGTTACGTACCCATTTTGCCCATACTGAAAATGGCTACCGCCAGTGTTACTCTGCGGAAACAGCGCTCTGTCTGCCGGCATTACTGCACTGTGATGTCAGTAAGTTCTCAGAAGCTGAATTACATCAACAATTGACCCAATGGCAAAGTGGGTTTGATTACTATAACGGGCCATTATGGCAGGCTGGTCACCTGACCGGATACGCTGATGGTAGTGCCCGGTTATTCTTCGCATTCCACCACCTGATTATTGACGCAGTGTCGTGGCGAATTATTGCTGAAGATATACGTCTGTTATTGCAGGGCATGGCTTTGCCAGCGAAGACCAGCAGTTACCGGCAATGGGTGACCGCTGTCCATCATTATGCAGAGCAACACCAAGATGAAGTGCCCTACTGGCAGCGGATGATGGCACAGCAAACGGTAGCAGGAAACAACCTCAAACCCGTGCTGGACAGCATCACCCAGCACGGGTTAAGCATTTCTGCTGAGATGACGAACATCCTGCTACACGAAGCCAACACCGGTTATCACACTGAAATTAATGACTTACTGTTGAGCGCACTGACACTGGCCTTGCAGGAAACTTTCTCACGAGACGTAAACTACATTCTTCTGGAAGGTCATGGGCGGGAATCCATTGATAACACATTGGATCTTTCTGAAACCGTGGGTTGGTTTACAACCATGTACCCCGTTCGTCTGGAAATGCAGACTGAGATTGCAGAAACCATTATTCACACCAAAGAGATGCTTCGTGGCATACCAAACAAAGGCATTGGTTACGGTGCATTACATCAGGCGGGATATCTGACAGGCGATTTGCCGGCCATCAGTTTCAACTACCTCGGACAATTAGGAGGAGCCAGCCATCAAGACTGGTTCATAACCAGCGATGGTTGTGGGGATATGATAGCCAGCGAAAACGACAGCCATTTACTGTTAGGCATCAATGGCGCAGTTCAGGCAGGAAAACTGCAATTTAGTGTGGATTCCCGCTTGCCACAGCCCCAGACAGAAGTGTTTATCAAGGCATTTGAACAAGCGCTCAATAACATCACCGCGACGGGTCAGAAGCAGGCTCAGGCAGGAGGAATAAAAACCTCCAGTGATTACGGAATCAAGGGCGTTTCGATGGAGCAGCTAAACCAGCTCACTCATCGTTTTGGTCATGTGAATAATGAAAATTCGCACCTCCACCCACAAAAGAAAACCATTTTGGACGTGTAAAAAATGTTGATGCTATTAAACGAACTCAAGAAAAATCATGTCGCAGTATGGGCTTGTGAGAATAAGTTGAAACTGGCATTTACAGGGGAGACTCCCCCTGTTCAACTTATCGATAGAGTTAAAGAGAAAAGGGAAAACATATTAGATTTATTAAATGAAAGAAACATCTTCTCCGAAGAGGATTTTAAACATTTCACCTTTAGTGAAAATCATGCTGGTTCTGATGGGCCCGCCACATCCTCTGGGAATAACATTGAAATGATATTTCCCGCCACCAGCCTGCAACAGGGGTTTATTTATCATTATCTGGCCCAACCCCAGGATGATGCCTACCGTGTACAACTCCTGTTGGATTACCACACCCATATGGATCTTGCTGTCTATCAGCAAGCCTGGTCACTGGCTTCACTGCGCTTCCCTATCCTCAGAACCGCATTTGATTGGGAAGGCGAGATTTTACAGATAATCACAGCGGGTTCCAGTATTGGCCCAACGAATTTTACTACTCTGGATATCACTCAATCACCAGAAGAAGACCGCAACAAAGCGATTAAAGCGATCCAACAAAATGACCGCAATCTGCCTTTTGATTTAAATCAGCCCGGATTAATCCGTTTCACTTTTATCAAACAGGGTGAGCGGCTAATAACCGTGTTAATCACTCTGCATCACTGCATTATTGATGGCTGGAGCTACCCGATTTTATTACAGGCTGTACATGAATATTACAACCAACTGATAAAGGGACAAATACCACAAGTTGTAGTGGAACAGGCTTATCTGGCAACCCAACAATACCATCTGGATCATAAAGCCGAATCAGAAGCCTATTGGGCTGAATATAAAGCACAATTTCAGGGAGCTAATGATCTTTCAGCGCTGTTAAGTCATCAGACTGACTTAACGCAGATAAAAGCCGTTGAAAAGCCTGCTGAACAGATACTCACTATACAGGGAAGCATTTATGAGCAGCTAAAAGACACGTGCCGGACACAAGGCGTTACGCTCAATGTGGTACTGCAATTTGCCTGGCATAAATTATTACATCTTTATACCGGCGATGACCAAACTATTGTCGGTACGACTGTATCCGGGCGTGATGTGCCGGTGGAAGGGATTGAGTCGAGTGTTGGTCTGTATATCAATACCCTGCCGTTGATGGTTCAGTGGAACAAGGCAAACAGTATTATCAGCGTCTTAGAAGACATACAGAAGGACATCGCGGCACTCAACAGTCACAGTGCTGTATCGCTTGTCAGCCTGCAACCTGACGGAGAAAGTTTATTCCACAGCCTGCTGGTCTTTGAGAATTATCCTTCTCCCGCAGCCCATGAAAATCAAGAAGGTATCGAAAATACACTAACGTTCCGCCAAGGCATCGAAAAAACAGATTATCCGTTGTCATTAATGGGCTATGAGCAAGATGACAGTTTAGTCATAAAATTAGGTTATGGTGAAGACTGGCTGGCAGATAAACACGCGCTGCGTTTGCTTCGTCAGCTTGAGCGTATTCTGCACGCCGTGGCCTGTGACCCGCACCAGCCGCATACCTCCATAATGTTCCTCAGTGAGGAAGAGCGCCATACCCTGCTGCACACCTGGAACCAGACTGATGCCCCCTATCCGCAGGACAAAATCCTGCAACAATTGTTTGAAGCACAGGTGGAAATCACGCCAAACGATGTGGCGCTGGTGTTTGAGGGAGAAATGCTGACCTACCGTCAGCTCAACGAACGGACGAACCAGTTAGCAAACACCCTCCGCGAACATTATCAGCAACGTAATGCACCGCTGCAAGCTGGCACATTGATCGCGCTCTATCTCGACCGCAGTCTGGAAATGGTGATCAGTATTCTGGCGGTGCTGAAAGCGGGGGGCGCTTATGTGCCCATTTCGCCGGAATATCCCGCAGAACGCGTCAATTTTATTCTGCAAGATACCCGGACCTCGTGCGTATTGACTCAGCAACATCATTTGGCTGCACTGGCTGCCTATACCCGACCATTTGCTGAACAGCCGGCACTGCTAGCCACAGATGACCAGACCATCACCGCAGGCCAGTCCGTGGAAAATCCGGCGCCGATCAATAAACCGACCGATTTGGCTTATATCATCTACACCTCCGGCACGACCGGTCAGCCAAAAGGCGTCATGATTGAGCATAAAAATGTTGCTCATTTAGCGGCGGCACAAATCAAAATTCTTGATATCACAAAGCGAAAAAAAGCATTAATGTTTGCCGCTTATGTCTTTGATGGCACGGTTTTCGAACTGTTATCTAACTTAGTTAACGGTCTTACCACTTACATTTGCAGTGAAACAGAACGAAATGCCCCTGCGGTTGAAAAACTCATCCAACGGGAAGGCATTGAAATAGCCATCTTACCGCCCGTGATACTGAAATTATTAAACGGTGC
>NZ_LFCV01000157.1 GCF_001037465.1 Xenorhabdus khoisanae | reverse complement strand
AACCCGTGATGTGTGGGATGTACTGGAAACGGCCACGGGGGCGCGTTTGCAGTCGTTGTTGTTTGGCATTACCACCGCCGGCTTTAATAAAGAAGGGATTTGTTACGAACTGCGTGATTATGCCGTTAAGGTCCTGCGTGGTCAGGTGCCCCCCGATGATACTTTTTTCGCCCTGATCTACACACTGGACAAAGATGACGACCCGTTTGATGAAACCGTGTGGCAGAAAGCGAATCCCGGATTAGGTATCTGCAAGCGCTGGGATGACCTGCGGCGGCTGGCGAAAAAGGCCAAAGAGCAAGTGTCAGCGCGGCACAATTTTTTCACCAAGCACATGAACCTGTGGGTCACGGCCGAGTCGGCGTGGATGGACATGCTCAAGTGGGACGACTGCGAACCGCTGGCCCCGCCGCATGAGCTGAAAACCTACCCGATGTGGGTCGGCGTGGACTTGGCGAACAAGATTGATATCTGTGCGGCGGTGAAAGTCTGGCAGGCAAACAACGGTCATGTCCATGCCGACTTTAAATTCTGGCTGCCGGAAGGCCGGCTTGAGCGCTGTTCACGGCAGATGGCGGAACTTTACCGCAAGTGGGATGAGCTGGGGGTACTCACCCTGACGGACGGTGAAGTGGTGGATCATGCGCAAATAAAAGAAGAGCTGCTGATTTGGATTACCGGTGACAACCTGAAAGAACTGGGTTTTGACCCGTGGAGTGCGGTCCAGTTCAGTCTGGCACTGGCGGAAGACGGCGTGCCGCTGGTGGAAGTGGCGCAAACCGTGCGCAATCTGTCCGAAGCCATGAAATCACTGGAAGCGGCGGTGTACAGCGGCAAATTCCACCATAACCGCCACCCGGTAATGGACTGGATGATGAGTAACGTCACCGTCAGGCCGGATAAAAACGACAATATCTTCCCCAATAAATCCACGCCGGAAGCTAAAATTGACGGTCCCGTTGCCCTGTTTACGGCCCTGAGCCGGTTACTGGTGAACGGGGGTGAGCAACCGGAAAGCCTGTCCGATGTGTTAATGAGCCGGGGTCTGCGCTCACTCTGAGGTCCTTTTATGAAACTATTAATGATTGCTGCCCCGCTGGTCGGGCTGGCGGGCGGCGGCCTGTTGTCTTACGGGGCGTGGCTGCTGCTGCCCGCGGCGGGGTTTATTGTCGCCGGTGG
>NZ_LFCV01000156.1 GCF_001037465.1 Xenorhabdus khoisanae | reverse complement strand
CGGCCTGTTGTCTTACGGGGCGTGGCTGCTGCTGCCCGCGGCGGGGTTTATTGTCGCCGGTGGCCTGTGCCTTGGCTGGTCGTATCTGGTCTCACGCGTGCTCAGCCATAAACCCGGTAAGGAGGCCTGATGTTCTTTCCCGGCCTGTTTCGAAAATCCACTGAACCGATGACTTCCCGTGACCTGAGTGAACTAATCGGCCTCTCGTATGATACCTACACCGGACGGCAGGTCAGCCCGCAGTTAGCCATGCAGCTTACGGCGGTCTTTAGCTGTGTGCGGGTACTGGCGGAATCGGTCGGCATGCTGCCCTGTTCACTGTACGAACAACTGGGGCGGGGGAATCAGCGTGCTGTCGAAGAGCGGCTGCATAAACTGCTGTCGGTCAAACCCAACAACTACATGACCCCGCAGGAGTTCTGGGAATTACTGGTGGCCTGCCTGTGCCTGCGGGGGAACTTCTATGCCTATAAGGTGAAGGCACTGGGGGAGGTGGTGGAATTATTACCGCTCGACCCGGGCAGTGTGGTCCCCAAACTCAATAACGACTGGCTGCCGGAATATCAGGTGACTTTCCCGAACGGTGACACCGCCACCCTGACGCAGGCTGACATCTGGCATGTGCGTATCTTTACGCTCAATGGCCTGACCGGGTTAAGTCCGGTGGCCTATGCCCGGCAGGCGATCGGGTTAGGGCTGGCGACCGAAGAGCACGGCTCCCGG
>NZ_LFCV01000155.1 GCF_001037465.1 Xenorhabdus khoisanae | reverse complement strand
ACACTACCCTGTTCAGAATATATTTTTACAATAAAACAAAATAACAGAATAATAATTTTAACCAGCGTAAACATAAAAACATGAATATCGGACAATGAAGTAAAAACAAAATTCATTGACTATTTTTAATACACAGATCTTCATTCAACTGAATAAAAATAAATAAAAAATATAATGCTAATATAAAGAATATTATGGCTGATTTATAATCTATTTCAGTCGATTCTTACTCTTCATCTTTCAAATTGCATTGAAGATAACAAGGGGATTTATTTTGGATATATATCATCAACAGGAGAGACTACAGAAAGCTGAACTGCCCAAATAGCTATTTGGGCAGTTCATGTTTATCACGCTAAATTATCATGGGATCGCATGAGTGAGGTTTATTGAGCAGCAACAGATTCCATTCCCACCAGCCCAACTTTGAGGTAACCCGCCTTGCGCAGAGAATCCATCACACTCATCAATGTTTCATAATCCACGGATTTATCTGCCTGGAAGAAAATCGTGGTTTCTTTATTGGATTGCGTAGTTTGATCCAATACCGAAGATAAGGTATCGCGATCAATCTGTTGCTCACCCACATAGAGTTGACGATCCGCTTTCACAGTCAAGAATACCGGTTTTTCTGGTCGGGGTTGTGGTTTAGCGGATGAGGCCGGTAAGTTGACTTTGATATCTACCGTTGCCAACGGCGCGGCTACCATGAAAATAATCAGCAGCACCAGCATCACGTCAATAAATGGCGTGACGTTAATTTCATGCAGTTCACCGCTATCGTCCAAATCTTCATTAAGACGTATTGCCATAGTTTATTACCTTGCTTCTGCTTTTTCTGCTTTGCTTTCAGCCAGATCAAGATCGCGACCCAACAACAGGACTGCCCGAGCCGCCGTATCTCCCACTTGCCCACGGTATGAGGAAATCACACGGGCAAAAACGTTATAAATGACTACCGCAGGGATCGCCGCCACCAGACCCAAAGCTGTCGCCAGCAATGCTTCCGCAATACCCGGTGCAACAACCGCCAGATTAGTGGTTTGTGAATGGGCAATCCCGATAAAGCTGTTCATGATCCCCCAAACAGTTCCGAACAACCCGACAAACGGGGAAATTGCGCCAATGGTCGCCAGATAGCCATTACCACGCCCCATATGACGGCTGATTCCCGCAACGGCACGTTCCATACGGAATGCGGTTCGTTCTTTGGTTCCTGCCTTGTCAGCGCTCTCAGCAGACAGGGCACGCTCTGACTGTGCTTCGCTCAACAACAAACGGCTGATACTTTGCTTACCAAAATCCGCTGCAATTTTCACAGCCGCATCCAGATTGGCGACGTCAGCCAAAGCCTGCTGTTCTTTGTGTAAACGACGGCGCGCCATGAATAGTTCCGTGCCCTTGGAGAAAAACAGTGCCCATGTGATGACGGAGGCGATGACCAGCCCTACCATGACCGTTTTTACGACCACATCCGCATTATTATACATGCCCCAAACAGACAGATCGGTTGCGAGTCCACCGGATTGGTTGGCTGATTCTTCTGTAACTGGTTCAACAACAGCTTCGGTAGCCACGGTTTCGCTGACTACAGTTTCTGCTGTATCCGGGGTTGCAGATTTCGTTTCTGTGGTTGACGGTGTTTCTGTGGTTGATGGTACTGTGGTTGATGGTACTGTGGTTGATGGTACTTCAGTTTTCGGTTCAGCCACTTGTGGCGCTGCGGAAGATGCTGGTGTTGCCGGAGCGGCTACCTGAGCAGCAGCCTGATTTTCTGGCGCGGCTGGCGCTGTATCAGCCCATGCTGAACTTGTTAATCCGAGTGCCAATAGAATAGAAGCTGTCAAATTACGCATCAGTTAGCCTTACTCTCTTTTTTATAGATTCTGTTACTTAGCAGTGAATCACGTTTACTCATCTTGCTAATCCTAATATGACCGGGGTCATGATTTTTACTTTTTTACCCCAATAGCTCAAGAGGGGAAAAAGTTCGCCGCAAATGATATCAGACATTGTGCGATTTGATAGTAATTATCATTACTATTTAAAAAAAATTGCTAAAAAACGATGTACTTTTGTTCACACCTCCTGATAGCCTCTCAACAGATCACCTTGAATTTTCGTCAAGTTACCCGAATCCCTTTGTCAAATCGGCCCCAAATCTTTTAACTTTCTAATCATTATTTGAACAGTTCTGTTTAGGCATGAGGAAGTAGGCCAAAAATTAACCTAGAGGATGAGATCTATGACAGAAAAAAAATTAGAAACTTTATTGGTCAATGTAGGCAGGGAAAAAAAGTATACGCAGGGTGCCGTTAATCCTCTTATTCAACGTACATCATCTGTCATTTTCGATACCGTTGAACACATGCAGCATGCTTTGAAGCACCATACTAAAGGCGAATTAATCTACGGACGCCGTGGCACGATGACGCATTTTGCCTTTCGGGATGCAATGACTGAACTGGAAGGCGGTGCAGGCTGTGCTCTCTATCCTTCCGGTACAGCCGCTGTCACTAATTCGATTCTGGCTTTTGTAAAAACCGGCGATCATGTTCTGATGACAGGAAATGCGTATGAACCATCACAGGCTTTTTGCGATAAGGTTCTGAAGAAAATGGGTATCACTACGGATTATTTTGATCCGATGATTGGCAAGGACATTGCTTCTCTGATTAAGCCCAATACCACAGTGCTCTTTCTTGAGTCTCCCGGTTCTCTGACGATGGAAGTACAGGATGTCCCTGCTATCGTGCGGGCCGCCCGTAAGGTTAATCCTGAAATTGTGATTATTATCGATAATACATGGTCGGCTGGCATTCTGTTTAAGGCGCTGGAGTTTGGTATCGATATTTCCGTTCAATCCGCCACAAAATATATCATCGGCCATTCAGATGGCATGCTGGGAACCGCAGTCGCCAATGCACGATGTTGGGAGCAGCTCAGAGAGCGATCTTACCTACTGGGTCAAATTGCCGATCCCGATACCGTTTATATGGCAACGCGTGGGCTGCATACGCTGGCTGTTCGTCTAAAACAACAGGAAAAAAACAGTATCAAAATTGCCAAGTGGCTCGCAAAACGGCCGGAAGTGGCTGAAGTTTACCACCCCGCCCTGCCTTCTTGCCCCGGGCACCGTTATTTTAAACGCGATTTCACCGGTTCTTGCGGGCTGTTTTCTTTTCTCCTGAATACTGTGCTTACACCTGAACAAGTCGCTGATTATCTTGATAATATGAAGCATTTTAAAATGGCGTTTTCATGGGGAGGATTTGAGTCATTGATTTTGGATAAGCAGCCTGAATTTCTCCAAACGGTACGCCATTACAATCCACCGAAAAAAACCGGCACGTTATTCCGCCTTCACATCGGGCTGGAAGATCCACAAGATTTGATGGGCGATCTGGAAGCGGGTTTTGCTCGCCTTGCAAGTCGTTAATTTCCTGACAAAACGGTGATCCAATCTCATGGCTGCCTTTCCATTGCAGGCAGCCATGATTGTGTTTTATCCCTTTCAATCCCGTATGCTGAATCAAATCAACCTTCATCCCTCCATTTTGCGGTACACTGGGATTGATCTGTTTATTAATTAGTTTACTTGCAAAAATCACAGGATAAACAATGGAAACGTTAAGCGAGATCGTGCATGCACTCTGGCATCATGATTTTAACCAACTCGCCAATCCCGATGTCATCTGGATTATTTATGGTGTCCTCTTTGTCACCCTTGTACTGGAAAACGGGCTATTACCCGCAGCCTTTTTACCCGGCGATACCTTATTGATACTTTCTGGTGCCTTGATTGCCAAAGGTGTCATGAGCTTCATTCCCACGGTGCTTCTGCTGACCATTGCCGCCAGTCTGGGATGTTGGTTAGGGTATTTGCAGGGACGTTGGCTGGGTCATACTCGTGTTGTCAAAGATTGGCTGGCTCAGCTTCCCTTACAGTATCGCCAACGCGCTAATGTCTTATTTACCAAACACGGTCTGTCGGCCCTGCTCATCGGGCGTTTTTTGGCGTTTGTTCGCACTCTCCTGCCAACATTTGCCGGAATTTCTGGTCTAAATAATAAACGCTTTCAATTTTTTAACTGGTTAAGTGGCTTTTTATGGGTCATTATTATCGTGGGTTTTGGCTATACCTTAAACCAGATCCCTTTTGTCAAAGCACATCAGGATCTGGTCATGAATATTCTGGTGATTTTGCCGGTCGTTCTGTTGATTAGTGGGCTGTCTGCTTCTCTGTTGATGTACTGGCGTCACAAGAGAGCATCATCAAAAAAAAATAAGTAAACACACTTACCGTTTTAACATTCTTGCGAAAAACGCTATCTTACTGAAAACGAATATTTTTCTATTAATTAGTTTATCAGCAAAAAAATTAAACAATTAGGGTCCATTCCGATAAGCATAGTTACTGCCAATAATTTGAGCTTAGCCAAATTCAACATGCTGAATAACTGCCTCTGAATGGGATGGACCAACTCATCAATCAAGTTTATTCAATCAATTAACCAACCAATATAGTAAAGAAATATTAATAACAAGCATGCAGATAGACCTATATTGATAAACAGCGATATGTGTACAGCCATAGCCAAAAACTTACATGGTTCTGTTAGTAAGAGTGGTTATTATTATGCAAAATTTTACACTACACACACCCACCAAAATCATTTTTGGTAAAGGACAAATCGCCCAGCTGAGCAATGAAATCCCTAAAGATGCCAGAATATTGCTGACTTATGGTGGTGGCAGCATAAAATACAATGGTGTTTTATCTCAGGTTCATGACGCATTAGAAGGCTATACAGTTGAAGTATTAGGCGGTATTGAACCTAATCCTGCTTATGAGACGCTCATTAAAGCGGTCGAGTATGTTCGCCATCACGAGATTGATTATTTACTGGCAGTCGGCGGGGGATCAGTCATTGATGGCACAAAATTTATTGCCGCGGCGGTAAACTACCCCCACGATGATTTATGGGAAATCCTGACAACCTGCGGTGCATATATTACCTCAGCCATCCCATTTTCCTGTGTATTGACACTGCCCGCGACAGGTTCCGAGACAAATAATATTTCAGTTATCAGCCGGCGCAAAACAGGTGATAAGCTGCATTTTGTCTCTTCTGTCATTTTTCCTCAGGTCGCTATCCTTGATCCCGAAGTGACTTTTTCTCTGCCATCCCGCCAGACTGCCAATGGTATTGTAGATGCGTTCGTCCATACGCTGGAGCAATATCTGACTTACCCTGCCAATGCCAAAGTACAGGATCGTTATGCAGAAGGCTTACTGATGACGTTACTTGAAGAGGGGCCAAAAGCGTTGAAGGAGCCTGAAAATTACGATGTTCGCGCCAATATCATGTGGACTGCGACTCAAGCATTAAGCGGCATTTTGGGAGCTGGTGTACCACAGGATTGGGCAACACATATGCTAGCTCACCAATTAACCGCCCTTCACGGTTTAGACCATGCCCAGACACTGGCAATTATTTTGCCACACCTCTTGCAGGAAAAACGAAGTGTGAAACACGCTAAGCTCCTGCAATATGCTGAACGCGTTTGGAAATTTACGGAGGATTCAGAAGAGGAACAAATTAACCATGCTATTCATGCCACTCGCCAGTTTTTTGAAAGTATGGGCGTGAAAACCCGTCTTTCTGATTATCAGCTTGATGGAAGTTCTATTCCAGCCATGATCAAAAAACTAGAACAACAAGGTTTGGTTGCCCTTGGAGAACATCAAGATATTACGCTTGATGTCAGTAAGCGCATTTATGAGGCGTCCATCTGAAACACCAAATCTGAAGGAGGTTAGAATGGGTCAGCAAACAATTATTAAACTCGTCGATGAAAATCACATGCCACAACTGGGGCTTGGGGTTTGGAAAGCGAGTAATGAGCAGGTGGTTGGAGCTATCCACACCGCATTAGAAGTGGGCTATCGCTCCATTGATACAGCAGCGAGTTATCATAATGAAGAAGGGGTCGGAAAGGCCCTGAAAGAAAGTGCCATTCCACGTGAAGAAATTTTTATCACCACCAAACTTTGGAATGATCGTCATCTGGATGCCAGCACTGCATTACAGGAAAGTTTGGATAGATTACAGCTAGATTATGTTGATCTCTATCTCATTCAATGGCCTGTTCCCGAACAGGATCATTATGTGGATGCATGGAGACAGCTTATTGAACTGAAAGAAGCCGGATTGACTCGCAGTATTGGTGTTTGTAATTTTCACATTGAACACTTACAGAAAATAATGTTGGAAACGGGTGTGGTTCCCACCATCAACCAAATTGAACTTCATCCCCTGATGCAACAGCGGCAACTTCATTCATGGAATGCCACCCACCATATTACCACGGAGTCCTGGAGTCCATTATCACGCGGTGGAAAAGGTGTCTTTAACTCCCCGTTAGTTGAACGATTGGCAATGAAGTACAGCAAA
Organism: Xenorhabdus khoisanae; assembly: GCF_001037465.1. Lineage (GTDB taxonomy): Bacteria > Pseudomonadota > Gammaproteobacteria > Enterobacterales > Enterobacteriaceae > Xenorhabdus > Xenorhabdus khoisanae. Next base: position 4,563 of record NZ_LFCV01000155.1, on the reverse strand, counting down.
ACGCCAGCGCAAATCGTGATTCGCTGGCATCTCGAATGTGGCATGATTGTCATTCCTAAATCCGTTACACCTTCCCGTATCAAAGAAAATTTTGATGTATTTGATTTCAGGTTGGAAAAAGAAGATTTAACTGCTATGGCTGAATTGGATATTGGTAAGCGAATAGGCCCAAATCCTGATGATTACAATCAACTTTAATGTATATCCACCGACCTAATCCAATCCCTTCCAATAGACCTGAATTCTGTTTTCCCACAGGGTTCAGGTCAGGCGCATAATCTGAACTGTCTCTCTTAAAACACTATAACTCATTAACAAAATCAATGTTTTTAATAATAACTATGTTTACTATTTATGTATGATTGATGTTATAGACTTACTTTTCAAAGTTAAATAATCAATATATTAAATGGATAATTAATATTAACTGAGTTTGTGACAATCATTGATAGATCTATTTTCATAAACCCCCTTAAATAATACTTAAGGAAATGATGATGATTTACATAGTTATTTCTTTATTCATGCTTATCCCTTTTTTCTTTGCCTTGAGGTGGTTCCTGTTATCACACCTGATCCACCACAATGCGGCAGGCATGATGCTGGCAATAGCAGCTATCGCTTTTCACATGTACATCTTCCGCTTCGACAAATTACCGATTGTACACGTTGCCATGTCCCACAGACCGATCGTGTTCTATGGCGCAGTTCTCATTGCATTGCTGCATGGTGTGATCTATTCCATTTGCTTCAAGCGGTATTATGGGAAGGCGACTTATGAAGAACATTAAAGAATGTTTTTTTAATTCATCGCCCCCTATTGGGGGCAATTCGTTGAAAAGTGGCTGAATACTCTTAAGGCATAACTTTCTTTGCCGGGGGTATCTCGTCAGCACGTTCAGGCGCAGAAGTGAAATTTAACCGTGCGGAATAATAAGGAGACGGCAGTTTTGCCAGCATTTGTGAAAAACCTAACGCATACACGCCGCCAGCCTGTTCCCGCATGGCAAAACGCAACTTCTGACTGATGATAGAATCCAAAAGCTGTAGGGCAAGCATCTCTTTTTGTGACCAAATGGCAGATGAAGCGTATTGGATACTGATCATGCTCTTGTCGCTGCTGGCAATCGGGTAAGTATGCTGCATGGGTTGCATTCGTGGAGCAATGCCCTGCATTTCGGCCCTGTATTGGCGAACCCATTTTCCCAGAGTGCTGGCCTCAATCCCAGCGAACGGGCAACCTTAACAGGCTTTTGAAGTGTCCGAGATCTTATACCACTACAATCAAAACCAGTTAACGGGAAGAGCCGTTCTTATCGTTTTTTTCATCCGTTGATTTGGTATTCGCAGTCAAAAGATAAGGAGACTGTTGCCAACGGCTGGGTGCCAGTTGCAGTAAATTATGCGCCAGAATAAAGCCAATCGCCAAAGCCAGCAGGAGCATGATCCGAAGTAAGTTAGTGGTGTTATCGACCTGCTTGGCTTCTGTTGCCAATCTATGGGTATCCAGTGTCAGGCGGAGAAAACCCTGCGGAGAATCTTTCCCCGGTATAGGGACAACGATTTGCTGATTGAAATAGCTACTGGATTTTTTACCTTCCAGCGCCAATCGTTCACGGACAGAAACTGGCTCACCACTGCGTGCAATCTGCGTTCCATTTTCCAGATAAACACTGGCATCCAGAATGCGGCTGTTGCTGGTCAAGTAATCCAAATTAGCGACAATCTTTTTATTATTAAGATCTTTGCTACCATTCTCCATATAATCAGCCAAGCTGAATGCGACCTGTTTTGCCAATGTTTTCGCCAAATCCTCAAACTGATCCATATGGGCCTGCTGTTGAGAACGGCTGAAATAGGAAACACCCTGCATCAGCAGAACCAACAGTGCTATACATATTAAAATAATCGCCGTCTTGTGCAGTCGAAATTTTAGCTTTGCTTTAATCATCGTTATCCCATCCCATGATCGGAAAGCACATGTTGCCAGATGCTGTACTGATAGGATAGTTTGAAAAGCATTTTTCGCTTGCCAAAATTGCATGGAATTACAGGAGTCGAAGTTCATGTCTAATAATCTGGCCTATCGTTACTTACCGGATGAGATCCATAAATGGCCGGGGTTACCGCTATCCCTTAGTGGTGATGAGGTTATGCCACTGGATTACCGAGCAGGAGACAGCGGCTGGTTGCTGTATGGACGAGGTTTGGATAAACAACGCATCAGCGATTTTCAGCACCGGCTTGGAGTCGCTATTGTGGTGGTATCTTCATGGCGTATTGATGATTATCAAGTTGTTCGTATTGCCGGCAGTCTTTCACCCCGCATTAAACGATTGGCGGATGAATGCCGTCTGGACGTTGTTCCGCTGGGTCAAATCCCTCGCCTGCGTTCACCCGGCTTATTGGTGATGGATATGGATTCGACCGCAATCCAAATCGAATGCATCGATGAAATTGCCCGTCTGGCGGGAGTTGGCGATAAAGTGGCGGCAATTACAGAACGGGCCATGCAGGGTGAACTGGATTTTTCAGAAAGCCTGCGCGAACGAGTCGCCCAACTGGCAGGAGCTGATGTGTCAATCTTACAGCAAGTGATGGACACACTTCCTCTTATGCCCGGCCTGACCAGCCTTGTCCGCAAATTACAATCATTGGATTGGCATGTTGCTATTGCTTCCGGTGGTTTTACTTTCTTTGCCGATAACCTCCGCCAGCAATTGCGCCTGTTTGCCGCCGTCGCCAATCAACTTGAGATCAAAGATGGCAAACTGACCGGTAAAGTCAAAGGGCCGATTGTCGATGCGAAATACAAGGCAACTACCTTAATAAGGCTGGCAAAAGAGCTGGATATTCCCCTCAGTCAAACTGTCGCGATTGGGGATGGTGCCAATGATCTGAAAATGATCCGCAAAGCGGGATTGGGAATTGCCTATCATGCCAAACCTAAAGTGTATGCACAGGCTAAAGTTGCGATCCGCCATGCAGATTTGATGGGTGTTTTGTGTGTATTGAGTGGCGGCTTAAAGCATGAAGAACGCTAATGTTAGCAGCCAGCCATCACCATATTAACAATCACCATATTAAGGGAGCATAGAGTGGCAAAAGCAGCAAAACGGGCATTCGTCTGTAACGAATGTGGCGCGGATTATCCCCGCTGGCAGGGGCAATGTACCGCATGCCACGCATGGAATACGATTACGGAAGTGCGCTTAGCCGCCGCTTCCTCTTCCCGCAATGAACGTTTCAGCGGTTATGCCGGAGATACGGGCATCAGTAAAGTACAAAAACTTTCAGATATCAGTCTGGAAGAACTTCCCCGTTTTTCAACCGGATTTAAAGAATTTGATCGTGTTCTCGGCGGTGGCGTGGTTCCCGGCAGTGCTATCTTGATTGGTGGTAATCCCGGAGCGGGGAAAAGTACCCTGCTCTTACAAACCATGTGTCAATTATCGGCACAGATGAAAACGTTGTATGTAACAGGGGAAGAATCATTACAACAGGTAGCAATGCGGGCACATCGTCTGGGATTGCCGACTGATAAACTGAATATGCTGTCAGAAACCAGCATTGAGCAGATTTGTCTGATCGCAGAACAAGAACAGCCCAAGCTCATGGTAATTGACTCAATTCAGGTTATGCACATGGCAGATATTCAATCTTCACCGGGTAGCGTAGCCCAAGTGAGGGAAACTGCGGCTTACCTGACCCGATTCGCCAAAACCCGCGGCGTTGCCATTATCATGGTTGGGCATGTAACAAAAGATGGTTCTTTGGCTGGTCCCAAAGTACTTGAACACTGTATAGACTGTTCCGTTATGCTTGATGGCGAAGCAGATTCTCGTTTTCGTACCCTGCGAAGCCATAAAAACCGTTTTGGTGCCGTAAATGAACTGGGTGTGTTCGCGATGACTGAACAAGGATTGAGGGAAGTGAGTAACCCTTCCGCTATTTTCCTGAGTCGTGGCGATGAGATCACTTCAGGCAGTTCCGTCATGATTGTGTGGGAAGGTACCCGCCCTTTGCTGGTTGAAATTCAAGCGCTGGTAGACCACTCCATGATGTCAAACCCACGTCGCGTAGCAGTGGGACTTGAGCAAAATAGGTTGGCTATTCTGCTGGCTGTCCTGCATCGGCACGGTGGTTTGCAAATGGCTGATCAGGATGTTTTTGTTAACGTCGTGGGCGGTGTGAAAGTGACGGAAACGAGTGCTGACCTTGCGTTACTGCTCTCTTTAGTGTCCAGTTTCCGTGATCGTCCTTTACCCCGTGATCTCGTGGTATTTGGTGAGGTTGGTCTGGCTGGTGAAATTCGTCCCGTCCCCAGTGGTCAGGAGCGTATTTCAGAGGCAGCCAAGCACGGATTTAAACGTGCTATTGTTCCCCACGCTAATATGCCGAAAAAGTCATTACCAGACATGAAAGTATTCGGTGTCAAAAAACTGGCCGATGCGTTATCAGTTTTAGATGATCTGGATAATTAAACAATTTCTCGTTCATTTTATATCTAGGTATTTTTCCTAATTATCCATAATATATATTGCCTGCCGTCACATATTAAAT
>NZ_LFCV01000154.1 GCF_001037465.1 Xenorhabdus khoisanae | reverse complement strand
AATGCTCAGAACGAACGATATCTTGCCGATGCTGACACTGGCCGGCTCGGATTTCAACCGGGTGCTGGCGGCGGGGAACCGCCTGCTGAAAGAGCGGACGACATTCACCCCGGTTCCCTTTGCGCTGCCGCCCGCCCCGCTGGACGATAAGCAACAGGCTTTTCTTAAGCGATCTGAGCGCGACCGTGAATTATCGACCCTGCAAGGTGAGGACAGAATCAGAAGGCAGGCGGAATTTGCCGCCGAAGATCAGGATTTAAATAAACCAGAGCATCAAGTTAATTATCAAAGGTACATTAATAATGCGATAGCCAGCTATCAGAATGGCGAAAAAGCCAAAGAAGCGCAGGCGGCGGCGTCAAAAGCCGCCAGTGAAGCTGCAAAAGCCGCCCGGGAAGCCGCCAGTGCGCAGGAAAACTACCGCAATAAAGTGGCTGACCTGAATACGCAACTGGCCACAGAAGCGATCCGGTACAAGGAAGGCAACGCGGCGGCTGAGTTGTTTGCCAGCGCTCAGGATAACGTGACCAAGTTCACGCAGGCGCAGAACCGCCATCTGAACCTGCTCAACCAGAGACTGACAGAAACCAAACAGCGTTATCAGGACTTGCAGGCTGCCATAGAAGCCGACCCGTTCCGTCGTGTTGCCAAAAGAACCCAAGAAGCCACAGAACAGCTAAAGCGGCAGAATGCTCATGGTGAAATTAAGTCACCCGCCGAATATGCTTACCGAAAAGGTGAGATATGGAAAGAGGACGTCAGGGGTAACGCAGACGCCCGACAGCAATATGCCGTTTCTGCCAAGGACGCCCTGCGGGGTGACGTTGATCCGGTACAGGATTTGGATAACCAGCTGGCCCGCAAAAAAGCCTTGTATGACACTTACGCGGAAACACAGATTATCAGTGAACAGCGTAAGAATGAACTGATTGCGGCAGCCGAAACGGAAAACAACACGAGACGCATTGAAGCGGCGAAACAGTTGTTTGCTGCCCAAAGCGCCTATCACGAAGTGGCAATCAACCTGCTTGATACCGTCAGCGAACGCATGAGCAACATGGTTACTGGTATGTTAACCGGAACTAAATCACTCAAAGAAGGCGTTTCCGAAATGTTCGCTTCAATGGCGCAGAGTGTCGTTCAGAGCCTGATGAAAATCGCGGCGAATAAGGCATTTGAAATGCTGGCCTCTTCATTCGGTGGCGGTGGCGGCGGCATGCTCAGTGGGGTTGCTTCCATGTTCACCAAAAACGCCAAGGGCGGTGTTTATGCCTCGGCAAACCTGAGTCAGTACAGCGGGCAAATCGTCAGCAGCCCGACGATGTTCGCCTTTGCTAAGGGGGCAGGGTTAATGGGTGAGGCGGGACCGGAAGCCATTATGCCACTTAAGCGTGGCCCTGATGGTTCGCTGGGGGTACGGGCTATTTTCCCCGCTGGCAATATGGGTGGCATGGGGGGTGCACCCAATATTCAGGTCTATATCACAGACTCTGGCGGCAGGAGTCAGGCTGCCAATGGTGCTGATGCTGCATTCGGTGAAAGTCTGGCGCGGGCCTTTACTCAGGTCTATTACGCTGAACGGGATAAAGACTTGCGGCCGGGCGGTGCGATTTTTAGGGCTATCAGGGGGCGATAATGGAAACCTTTTACTGGAGTCCCCGAACGAGTGCCTCTTCAACGGTGGATTTTGCCATCCGAAAGGTCCAGTTCGGGGATGGTTACACACAGGTATCCGGGGATGGCATTCATCCCCGCAGTCAAAAATGGACGGTGGATTTTGTCGGTGATGAGCCTTATCTCCGTGCAATTCTGGCATTTTTGGATCGTCACCAAGGGTATCAGTCCTTTATCTGGACACCGCCGCTTTCTGACAAGGGGTTGTATCGTTGCGAGGGTTATAAGACCAGTGCATTGGGCGGTAATAAATATTCATTGTCGGCGGAGTTTATTCAGGCACACCACCCCTAGGAGAAAATATGTTTAGTGCTGATATACAGAAACTGGCACCGGGTAAGACTGTTCGGCTGTATGAAGTAGACGGAACCGCGTTCGGTGCGGATGTATTGCGTTTTCATGCTTATGGGATACCCCTTACTCCCGACGAAATTGAGGCAGCGAAAAATAATCCTGATAAGTTCAAGCCAAAGTCCATTTGGTGGCAGGGGCGCGAGTATGGCGCATGGCCTGTTAAAATCGAGGGGCTGGATTTATCCAGTGACGGAAAGTCTGCCCGCCCGAAATTAACCGTCACTAACATCAATGGTCTGATTACTGCACTTTGCCTGCAATTTGAGGACATGGTGCAGGCAAAGGTGACCATCCATGATACCTTTGTGCATTATCTGGATGCGGTTAACTTTCCCGAAGGGAATCCGACTGCCGATCCCGAACAGGAACGCACACAGACTTTCTATGTTGACCGCAAAGAAGTTGAAACAGACAAGGAAGTCACCTTTGAGCTTGCCAGTCCTGCCGATCTGGAGGGGCTGAGAATACCCACCCGGCAGATACACAGCCTGTGCACATGGTGCTCACGGGGCTGGTATCGGACGGGTAAAGGCTGTGATTATGCTGGGAGCCGTTACTTTGATGAAAACGACAACCCGGTTGATGACCCCGGCAAAGATAAATGCGGCGGTCTGCTCAGGTCGTGTAAGTTACGATTCGGCGAAGATGAACCCTTGCCGTTTGGGGGTTATCCCGGTGCAGCATTAATCAGGCGGTGACGATGCGTGACAATACATTACAGGCAATATTTGAGCATGCAAAGGCGGAATACCCCAAAGAGGCCTGCGGGGTCATTGCTCAAAAAAGCCGAATAGAAAAATACTTCCCTTGTAAAAACTTAGCCCCTAATCCTGCTGAACAATTTCACCTTGACCCGCTTGATTATGCCAATGCTGACGAGTGGGGAACAATAACGTCTATTGTTCACAGTCACCCTGATGCGACCACGCAACCCAGCGAACTGGATGCCGCACAATGTGATGCCACTGAATTACCGTGGCATATTGTCAGTTGGCCGGAAGGGGATTTCAGGACCATTTATCCGCGTGGTGAGCTACCCTTAATAGGCAGACCGTTTGTGCTCGGTATCTATGATTGCTGGGGGTTGATCATGAGTTACTACCGTCAGGTGCATGATATTGAATTACCTGATTACCGCGTGGATTATCTGTGGTGGGAACGGGGTGAAAATCGCTATATGGATAACTGGCAGGAATGCGGTTTTAATGAGTTTAGCGGTGCCCCTCAGACGGGTGATGTGGTAATGATGCAAGTTCAGGCCGATGTGCCGAATCATGCAGGCGTGCTGCTGGAGGGTAATTTATTGCTCCATCATCTTTACGGGCAATTGAGCCAGAAAGTGCCTTATGGCGGATACTGGAAGGACAGGACAATAAAAATTCTGCGTCACAAAAACTTGCTTTGATAAATGATGACCCTGTTTCTGGTGCTATGATTTTGTTTTCTGGAATATTGGAGGACAGAATGAAAAAAATCTTATTATCAATGTTGTTGGTTTTGACTGGATGCTCAAGTATTCAAGATATGAGAAAACGAGATGCTGATCTTGAGTTTTCATCAAATAAAACTGCAAAAAATATTGCTGAATGCATCTTGTTCGGCTGGCAAGAAAAATCGCCAATGTGGGGAGGTGTTTATATTCAACCATATGGTAGTGGTTACACAATATATTCAGATGGTCAACTTGAAGTGACTGATATAATAAATAAGGACAACGGGACTAAAATCAATTTTTATTATCAAGGTGGATTGTTTGGTTCCAGAGCGGCTCACAGAGTGGAAAAAATAAAGAATTGCATTTGAGTCCAATAAGCCACCTTTAATGGGTGGTTTTTTTATGAGGTAATTATGGCTTTTATCGATGTTCCCATGCGCACCGTGCGCTTTCATGGTCCTCTTATTTCCCGCTTCGGAAAAGAATTTAAATATAAGGCACGGGATGCCCGACATGCTATTAATGCCATGCGTAATCTGTTACCCGGTTTTGAAAAATATATGTCCGAAGCGCATAAAAAAGGGCTGACATTTTCTATTTTTGTGGGCGGGAGAAATATCAGTCAAGATGAGCTGGAAATGACAAAAGGGACGGAGGATATTCATATTCTACCTGTCATTATCGGTAGCAAACGTGCTGGATTATTTCAGACTATTTTAGGTGTGGCATTGATTGCTATTGCTATGTTTGTGCCCGGTGGTCAGGTTGGTGTGGGGGTATTTGGTGCGGGTGGTTTAGCTGGGGGTATGGCTATGGCGGGGGCGTCATTAGCCCTCGGTGGTGTTGCCCAGATGCTTTCCCCTCAAATGCCCGGCCTGCGTATGCGTGAGTCGCCGGAAAATAAACCCAGTTACGCCTTTGGCGGGCCTGTGAATACCACGGCGCAGGGGAATCCGGTTCCCGTTCTGTACGGCACGCGTGAAATCGGGGGTGCCATTATCTCAGCGGGTATCTACACCGAAGATCAGCAATAACCGTCATTCAGTTTTTAGTTTCGCCGCACCTGCGGCTTTTTTTATGGGTGGAATATGGGACATCATCTTATTCAGGGCAGCAAGGGCGGGGGCGGCGGTGGATATACCCCCGTAGAATCACCGGACAGTTTACAGTCGATTGCCAAGGCTAAAATGCTGTTAGCTTTGGGCGAGGGTGAATGGGGGCATGATTTGGGTGCCACGCGAATTTACCTTAATAGGACACCACTGGCGAATTCCGATGGGGAAATGAATTTCACGGGTGTTAAGTGGGAATACCGTCCCGGCACGCAGGCGCAGGAGTATATCAAGGGGTTGCCCGCAGCGGAAAATGAAATCCGTCTTGGTACGGAGTTAAGCAGCGACACGCCGTGGATACGCGCTGTTTCCAATACTAAACTGTCGGCGGTTCGCATTCGGTTATCGTGGCCTGTTTTGCGGCACCAGCATAAAAATGGCGATACCACCGGCTACCGGGTCGATTATGCGATTGATTTAGCCGTTGATGGCGGGTCATACGAAGAAGTTTTGAAGACCGCAGTGGATGGCAAGACCACGACCAAATATGAACGGTCACACCGTATTGATCTGCCCAATGCCTCAACTGGCTGGCAGATCCGGGTCAGGAAATTAACCCCTGACTCCAAGAGTGAGAGCATTATAGATAAAATGTACATCATGGCCTTTACTGAGGTCATTGATGCGAAACTGCGCTATCCCAACACCGCGTTGCTTTATATTGAGTTCGATGCCAAACAGTTTCCTGACACTCCCCAGATATCGTGTAAACCTCAGGGCAGAATTATTCGTGTCCCGGATAACTATGATCCGGTTTTTCGCTCTTATTCCGGTATCTGGACGGGTGAGTTCAAATGGGCGCACTCTGACAATCCGGCATGGGTGTTCTACGACATTATCGTGTCAGAGATGTTCGGGCTGGGAAACCGTATCAATTCGGCACAGATTGACGAAACGGAGCTGTACCGTATCGCCCAGTATTGTGATCAGCCGGTGCCTGATGGCAAGGGTGGAAACGGCACGGAACCGCGCTTTACCTGTAATGTGTATATCCAGTCCCGTGAGGAAGCGTGGACGGTATTGACTGATTTGGCAGCCATCTTTCGCGGGACGACCTACTGGGGGGCAAATCAGTTTGTGGCGCTGGCAGATATGCCCGCCGATGTCTCTTATATTTTTAACCAGTCCAATGTGATTAACGGGGATTTTTCCTACAGCAGTGCCAGTGAGCGCACCCGTTACAGTGTTGCGATGGTGAGCTGGTCAGATCCCGGTAATCATTATGCAGATACCATTGAGGCGGTCTCTGATGATGCGTTGGTACGCCGTTATGATATCAATCAGACGGAACTGACGGCGATTGGCTGCACCCGCCAGAGTGAAGCCCAACGGCGTGGACGCTGGGCATTGCTGACTAACTCGCGTGACAACGTAGTATCGTTCCGGGTTGGACTGGAAGGTCAGATCCCGCTGCCCGGTCACATCATTGGCGTTGCTCACAAAAACCGCGCAGGCCGTGTTATTGGCGGTCGTATCAGCGCCGTGTCAGAACGTAATATCACACTGGACCGCAAACCTGAGGCAAAGGCGGGTGACAGGTTACTGGTCAATCTCCCCGGTGGGACTTCACAAGGGCGAACCATACAGGCGGTTAATGACAATATCGTGACAGTCACGACCGCCTACAGTGAAACACCACAGGTTGAAGCGGGTTGGGCGGTGGATGCTAATGATTTGTTTGTTCAGCAATACCGTGTAATCAGTATCCGGGAGGGTGAAAACGGCACTTTCGAAATCAGCGCGGTTCACCATGACCCCGGCAAATATGAACGCATCGACACGGGCACCCGCATTGATGAACGCTCCATTTCGGTCATTCCGCCCGGCGTTCAGCCCCCGCCGAAAAAGGTGACGATTGGCAGTTATTCGGTCGTCAATCAGGGCATTGCCGTAAACACCTTGCGGGTGACATGGGAAGCGGCTGAAAGTGCCATTGCTTATGAAGCAGAATGGCGGCGGGATAACGGGAACTGGATACCCGCCCCCCGAACTTCGACACAGAGTTTTGAGATCCCCGGCATCTACGCCGGACGCTATCAGGCACGGGTGCGGGCGATTAATGCGTCTGAGATATCCAGTCTCTGGGCGAATGCACCGGAAACGCACCTGAAGGGGAAACAGGGCAACCCGCCGACGCCGCTCGCATTCAGAACGACCCCGATTATCTTTGGTATCCAGCTCGACTGGGGCTTTGCTGCCCAGACGGACGACACGCTGAAAACAGAAATTCAGTACAGCCGGACTCATGACGGTGAAGGGTTGATGCTGCTGGCGGATATTCCCTACCCGCAACGCACGCATACCCTACAGGGGCTGGCGGCAGGGGTGGCCTTCTACTTCCGTGCCCGTCTGGTGGATAAATCCGGCAATCAGTCCCCGTGGACAGAGTTTGTCCGGGGCGAGTCCTCAACGGACACGAGCTGGATAGTGGAGGCAACCGGCAACCAGTTCATGACTGCCGAGGCCGGAAAACGGCTGCAATCCCAGATTGATTATAACTCGGAAGCGGCAATGGAAAATGCCGCGTTGAGTGGCTCCATTGTCCAGCACCAACTGAAAGTTGACAGTGAGATGCGGGCAGAGATACTGGAAGTCAAAACCACACAGGTAACTGACAGGGAAGCCTTTGCTGAGAAGATGGAAAAAGTTCAGGCCGAAGTGGGTGAGAATGCGGCGGCGGTGCAGACCAAGGCGACCGCTGTCTTTGATATTGATGGCAATGGCTATGCCATTGAAGAGATTGGGGCAGGGGTGAAGTACAAAGGTCAGTTTTATAAGGCAGGCATGGTGATTGGAGCCGAGGTCAAGAATGGCAAGGTCGAAACACATTTCGGCGTCAGGGCGAACCAGTTTACGGTGGTGAATCCGTCCAATGGGAAAATGGAACCGGTATTCGTGATTAAGAATGGTCAGGTGTTTTTCGGAGATGCGTTCATTGACAAGGCCTCAATGAGAGAGGCCGTTTTATCTGACGCCATCAAATCAAAAAATTACGTGCGATATAAAGCGGGTTTTTTGATTAATGCCGTGACAGGGGACTTTGAGTTTAATGACATGCGTGTTCAGGCAGGGTTACGCTGGGCAAATGGGGCAATTGCCTGCTACGACCAAAACGGACGGGTCAGGGCGGCAATGGGATATCTAAGGCAATTCCGATGAGTGATTATGGTTTTGGCGTATGGGATGAACAGGGGCGGCAGCGTAATACAGGCATCCGCCCTTTTCTTTATGCGGGGTTTATGAAACTGGACAGCGAACAGACGACAGGGGTACTGACAGTTCCCAGAGAGCCAATGAGTGAAGGGCTGCGGCTCTCTTATGTTTTTGTTTGTACCGAAAGGAGGCAGGGTGGCAATGCAAAGCGTCAGTTTTCAGTGGAGGATAACCGCATCATTATTTCAGCGGGCAACAGTGCCGCTGTTGCCGGGTGGTTGATTGCTTACTATACAGCATGAGGATATATGGACTGGGGCGCATTTTTAACGACGAACGAAGGGGTTCCGTGGTGGACACCCAAAACGACACCGCTTTCTTTTGTAAGGAAAATATCAGTTAAATTTGACCGGTATAAGAGAATAGAAACTAATATCAGCACAGATCAGCCCTGCATGGTTTTTATGTGTGCACATACCAATGATATCTGGCATGCCCCTTACGGGGATTCGTTTGAAATAGACGGGAAATGGTTTATCGACCTGTCAGCACCGAACGCCCGTGCGCCGCTATTGTGTGAAATTTACCTGTTTACACGCGTTTACCCTCAGCCCGTCCCCGACTGGGGGATCGCTATATGGGATGAGGCAGGGAAATGTGTGATAACCAGCGACACCAAGCCCTTAGTGATTGAGGGAGAAGAGAGCACCTTAGGGAGCGAGAGCAAGACGCTGAAAGGTAAAAAGGCAATATTAATGCAGAGAACGGGGTGGTATCTTTCTGAATCTGATTATGGTGATGCGCCAATAAGGATGAGTGATGCTTCATTTTCGACTGCATTTGATGGAAAAAATACCCAGCTATTGATCGGCGCGGTGAATTCTGAGCCACTCACCAGAATCATTAATCAAAGCCTGTGGGATTTAAACAGTCCTTATATCGATTGCTCTCTCTATGACTAGTCATTAACTTCATTCGATTTATTAATTCAGGAACCAATCATGCTCTATTCACAAGGCACTATTTCTATAGTGTCCGGCTCGGCTATTGTCCGCGGTACGGGCACAAAATTTATATCAAATATCAACGGGGTCGCCCCCGGGCAGCTGATGTTAATCCAGTCCGGCAACAGTAATTTACCGCACATGATTCAGGCGGTGAATTCGGACACGGAGCTGGTACTGGCGGATAACGCCAGTGTTACCCTTAATAACGCAAAATACCAGATTCAGACCACTGTCCCGGATTCCGCCTCGGATGGGGTCAGGCATATAGTGGCGATTAACAGCTATATCACCCAGTTCCTCCAGAACATGGATAAATGGATGTCACAGAATGGCACGGTGGCGGTGACATTGCCGAACGGTCAGACGGTATCGCTGCAATCGATACGGGCATTGCAGGCGGCGATGGAGGGGAAACTGGATAAGAGCCAGAACGGCGCGGATATT
>NZ_LFCV01000153.1 GCF_001037465.1 Xenorhabdus khoisanae | reverse complement strand
CATATTGGATCGGGCAGCGCTGCAACATGCCATTGCTTATGCCGAGCGAGAGCAGGCAGAGCGGGGTGGAAAACTGATTGATAAACCGACGATCACGCAGGCCATAGACCGTTACCGCTATATTGTCAGAAGCTCAGGACTGGCGGGTAAGAATGCCCCGCACAGTATGCGCTACCATTTTGCCCAGCAATCCGGTGAATATTACACCGCGCAGGGATTCAGTGAGCGGGAAGCGCTGGCCTTGGCATCAATGGATTTGGGGCACGGTGATGGACGTGGGCGCTATATCCGGCAGGTGTATTACCAGAAAGGTGAGGCGGAATGACACTATTTTCCCTGATAAAAGATAATTATCTGGATTAATCGCTACCCTACCTGACCGTCAGCTATGAGCGAAGTATATACATTCACACCCTGATAATTACACTATCAGGTGATTCAGGGTATGCGCTTACTGGTTACGAATATTGAGCGAGAATCATTCGATGATCACCTCTTTTCTTTCGAAGAGCGTGGAATGCATACCAATCCCCAATAAACAGGAGTTGGTGATGGCTACGATAGATCAGTTTGCTGCCCACGTTGGCTTGGACTGGGCAGATAAAAAGCTTGCCGAATGTCTCAGGGCGTGAAGCGGACGTCTGCCAGAAAACTATTCCTGACTACCGTCGCCCCTACCCAGAAAATTTTATCTCTATGATAGACACTGAAAAGTGAGGGTATTAGTGATAATTAGAACATTCCATTTTCAGGAATTCAGCAATCGCAGCCGTGACTGCCTGTGCAGCTTCAGTTGGAGGGTGATGACCTGTTCTCGCCAGAATGAGTATACTGGCCTCAGGGATCAGGGTAGCTATCTCCTGACTCAGTTCAACAGGTGTTGCAGTGTCCTGTTCCCCACAGATGATCAATGTCGGAGCACAAATGTTAGCCAGTAGTTCCGTTATATCACCCCGTTCAAAAACCGCTGCATCTAATGCAAGCGCTAATCCTGAGCGATTGTGAGACAGCATAATATGGCGCTCTCGGGCGGCCTCTCCCTGATTATTCTGCAACCACTCTTCACTATTGATATGACCCTGAATTTTTTTAAATAAATCTTCACGCGCATGTTCTGAACCGGTGAGCAGAATTTCACGCTGCCTGCGCCAGTTTTGCAGACGTTCAGGGAATTCCGCTCTAGCACTGGTGCCGATCAGAACCAATCCGGAAACCAGTTGCGGATAATGGGCTGCAAGTCTGATGGCGACCATTCCACCCTGACTCTGTCCAATGAATGTCACTTTGCCTAGATTCAGTTCCTGAATCATTAACGCCAAATCCCTGCTCAGATCGTCAAGTTTCCAACCAGCGGGATCGTATTCGCTCAAGCCGTGTCCCGGCATGTCCAAGACTATACAACGATACGACTTACTCAGGACCTGGAATTGTGCAGAGAAAATTTCATGATTTGCGAACAATCCGTGAGCAAAAATAAGCGTCGGTCCTTCGCCAACATCGCGGTAACGATACAGAGTGTGATTAATTCTAACCTGCTGAAGCTGCCATTCATCACTGGCATCAAAAGCCCTGCTAAGTAGAGCTGAATCTTCAAACATTTGATAATGCGTGATTTTCGACCCTGATACCTTAAAGTGAATGATCATATCGCTGCCAACCGCATTTCCTGTACTCAGTACGATATGACGAAAACTCCCCAGTACCAGAACGCTGTCATTATGGGCAATAATTTCACTGATGGAAAAATCCAGTGGCCTGAAGCTCTGCGGGAAATTTTGCAACCAGCGTCTGACTCGACCCGGCCCCTTTAACAGCCCAACGGTAGACACCCTTGGCTCACCATCGATATGCCACACGACATTGTCATCAAGCAGGCTGACGATGTCATCCACCTTTCCTTGAGCAAATGCTGCAAGATAAGCTTCGACAGTCTTTCTTGCACTCAGCCCCTGTATATCATGAGTATTTGTTGCTTCCATCTTATTGTGCCTATTCAAGAAATAATGAGTTGTCACTGGCAAATGCCATGATGAAGAGTCTATTTGTTCCATATTCTGAAAACTACAGATAAAATCGGCTAATCATTTTCCAAAAATAGAAATCTGCAGGCGTGAAATAAGTATGGACTGGAATGATTTACGCTTCTTTTTGGAAGTCGCGCGAACAAATAGCCTCACCAAAACTGCCATTAAGCTGAAGGTCAGCCAGTCAACAGTTTCAAGAAGGATTAGCGCGCTTGAAAGCAGTTTACAGACCTGCCTGTTCCTCCATCATCAAACTGGGTACTTTCTTACCGATGCTGGCCAAGAAGTTCTCAGATATGCTGAAGAGGTGGAAGGCAAGGTAGGAACACTGGAGAAAAAAATCTCTGGACGGGATCTGACTCCTGCCGGAACAGTACGCTTGGCTACAGCAGTAACACTGGCAAACCACCTGATTATTCCTGCGTTACCACGCTTCAGGGCCTGTTATCCCGACATCATGCTGGAGCTCATCACAGGTGTAAACACCGTCTCAGTAGTACGAAATGATGCCGATATTGCACTTCGACTTGTCCGTCCTGAGCAGAATTCCCTGAAGATACGAAAGGTAGGTGTTGTGGCATCTGCGGTGTACGGTTCAGAAACCTATCTCCGCGAGCATCCTGTGCCCGCAGATAACCCGATATTAGGCCGGAGTTTTATCACATGGGACAAGTCGTTCAGCCACCTCCCTTCTGCCAGATGGCTCAATGAACACTTCCCAGACAGAACGTCGACATTGGCCTCGACCAGCCTTGTAACACAGATTGCTGCAATAAAAGCTGGTCTGGGACTGGCAGTTTTACCCTGCTTCATTGCCACGCAGAACAGCGATCTGGTGGAAGTCATCCATACACAACATGTGTTTTCTGAAGACCTCTGGTTGGTCAGTCATACCGACCTAATCGCATCTTCACGGATCAGGGTAGTGGCTGACTTTTTAATGAAAATCATCGCTGAAGCTCATCTGGCATGACCTTGCAACATTAGTGTGATCCCTCCCTATGAATGACTATATTTGGCACAAGGCACAAAGCCGACTGTTTGATTAGATCTCGCAGATCATCAATAGTGTCAGATCGAGTCTTATTTGGTACATCGCTTTTGTCCAAAAGTGAGTTAGAGCAAGTTGCCTGATTTGGTCACACCATAAAATTGGAACGGGTAGATTGCATTCTAATCAATTCAAATAACGCCATCGCGCTTCTGACATTATTTTTTGTCTCGGAAAATGAATTACGCATTGACCTTATGATTTCCATTCATTAGCGTGGTCAGGCTTATTGATGATCTGGTCGCTTGTGAGGATCACCTTCGGGCAGCGACGCCAACACTCCCGTAGCCTGCAAGGGAGTACACACTGTGTGGTACATCTGCCCACCTTTGGAAG
>NZ_LFCV01000152.1 GCF_001037465.1 Xenorhabdus khoisanae | reverse complement strand
CTCAGTGCCTCTTGAAAGTTTATGTCGGTGCGGAAAATAGTTTAGTCTTTGGCACAGGCACACAAATACAAAATATTCGCAATATAGGTGATGGTGGCTATTATTTATTCTTGGATGACGACTACTTCATCCGGATTGAAGTACGAGCATATTAAAGCACCTCAGGATCAGGTCGGAAGTTCTTTTACTTTTATATAAAAGGTTCTATTTCTATGATGAATACCAAAAAATTACTTTTATCGGTTTCTCTTTTTAGCGCTTTGCTTCTTAGTGGTTGTGCCAGCGTACCTCTTGCAACTGAACAAGACTCAGCAAAAGCCAAAAATTTCTCTGATCCAGAGAAGGGCAGATCTGGTTTATATATCTACCGCGATAGCTTTGTCGGTAAATCTCTAAAAAAAGATATTTATGTTGATGGGAAATGTATTGGAGAAACAGCGGATAAAACTTTTTTCTACACACAGGTATCAGGTGACCAAGACCATAAAATATCTACCGAATCAGAGTTCTCCCCAAATGATCTGCTTATTTTTACTGAATCTGGAAAAAATTACTTCATAAGACAATACATAAAAATGGGTGTTTTTGTTGGTGGTGCTGGTTTGAGTGTGTCACCAGAGGACGAAGGAAAAAGGGTAATATCTAAGGCAGATGTTCATCTTGCAAAGGAAGGGCATTGTGATAACTGATTTTTGGCATAACGACACGATGCCAAGTTAACAGCAGTATCTGAGAATGTTAGTGATTATGTTTTATGTAATCAAATTCTAATTTAGAGGTGGCCGAATTAAACGGCCACTTCTATAAGAACTCAGAAACCAATTCAACTTTCGTGCAAACCACACTCACGCTTCAGGCCAAAAAAACGCGTTTGTTCTTCACTCATGCCCGGTTCCCATTTTTGCGTCGTATGGGTATCCCCCACAGAGAAATAGCCTTCTTCCCACAATGGATGGTACTCAAGGCCATGTTGAGTCAGGTATTGGTGTACGCGGCGGTTATCCCAATCAATAATTGGCAGGATTTTGAAAACACCTCGCTGAATTGCCAGTACAGGCAAATTAGCACGGCTTTCTGATTGCTGACGACGTAAACCTGCAAACCAACTCTGTGCTTTCAATTCTTGCAATGCGCGGTTCATCGGCTCAACTTTGTTGATTTGGTTATAACGTTCAATACCTTCTATTCCCTGCTCCCACAGTTTGCCATAACGTGCTTCTTGCCAAACGGAGGAATGCTCTGCACGAAAAATCTTCAAGTTCAAGTTAAGTTTTTCGGTCAGCCTATCGATAAATTGATAAGTTTCGGGAAATAAGTACCCTGTATCGGTAAGAACGACGGGAATATCCTGATATTCCCGTGTCACAAGATGTAAGCAAACGGCTGCCTGAATACCAAAACTAGAGGAAAGCACAAATTCGCCGGGTAAATGTTCCAGTGCCCATTTCACGCGCTCATGAGCATCCAGCAATTCCAGTTGTTGATTAATATCAGCCAATACTGTGATTTGCTGTTCTGGAGTTAGTACCGTCAGATCCGGGAGATTCAATCGGCTCATACAGCCTCCTGCCAGTCATAAAAATCGACTGCTGAATTCAGTACCGGCTTGATGATATCGGCGCGGATCAGGAAGTCGCCAAAACATTCATTGGCATGACGCTCTGATGCCCAACGACTAATTAATGTATCCAGTATCTCAATGATCTCTGCTGATGTGATATTTTCCCTGTACATGCGGGGAATTCGACTACCAATGCGGTTTCCTCCCAAATGCAGGTTATAACGATCAGGAGCTTTACCCACCAGCCCTATTTCTGCCAGCATTGCCCTGCCGCATCCATTGGGACAGCCAGTGACTCGCAAAATGATCTCTTCATCGGCAACACCGTGCTTTTCCATCAATGCATCAATATGGTCAACAAAAACCGGCAAGAAACGTTCAGCTTCGGCCATTGCCAATGGGCAAGTGGGAAATGAGACGCAGGCCATAGAATGATGACGCAGTGTTGTTACGCTATCATCAATTAAGCCATGAGCACGGGCAATTTGTTCAATCCGCGATTTTTCACTTTCCGGTATTCCCGCCACAATCAGGTTTTGATTGGCAGTCAGACGAAAATCGCCTTGATGGATTTTTGCAATTTCTGCGATCCCTGTTTTTAACGGTTTCTCAGGATAATCCAGTAAACGACCATTTTCGATAAATAAGGTTAGGTGCCATTGATCATCAATGCCTTTTAACCAGCCAATCTGATCGCCCCGACTGGTAAATTCATAGGATCGGACAGCTTCAAATTTCACGCCAGCACGCTTTTCAACTTCCTGTTTGAATGTTTCTACACCCACGCGCTCAAGGGTATATTTGGTTTTGGCATTTTTGCGCTCAGTTCGGTTGCCCCAATCACGCTGGGTTGTCACGATGGCTTCTGCGATCGCCAATGTATGCTCTAGGGGAATGTAACCAAATTCACTCGCCAAACGGGGGAATGTTTTCTTATCACCGTGAGTCATGGCTAATCCACCACCTACCAACACATTAAAGCCGATCAGCTGATCATTTTCCGCAATAGCAACAAAGTTCATATCGTTGGCATGCAGATCAACGTCATTTTGTGGCGGGATCACTACTGAAGTTTTGAATTTACGAGGCAAATAAGTCTTGCCAAGGATCGGCTCTTCATCAGTTGTGGCAATTTTTTCTTTATCCAACCAGATTTCAGCATACGCGTTAGTCCGTGGCAGCAGATGTTCCGATATCTTTTTAGCCCATTCATAAGCCTGTTGGTGTAAAACAGATTGCACGGGATTGGATGTGCACAGCACATTGCGATTGACGTCGTTGGCTGTCGCCAGTGAATCCAGTCCCATCAATGCCAGCAGTTGATGCGCAGGTTTAAGATTATTTTTTAAAATGCCATGAAACTGGAATGTCTGCCGATTGGTCAACCGAATGCTGCCGTACAGTGTATTTTCTGTCGCAAAACGATCAATGCCCAGCCACTGTTTGGGGGTAATAATTCCCCCCGGCAAACGACAACGCAGCATCATGGCATGGCGCGGTTCGAGTTTTTGTTCTGCGCGCTCAGCCCGGATATCACGATCATCTTGCTGATACATACCGTGAAAGCGGATAAGCAGGAAATTATCTCCCTCAAACCCACCTGTCAGCCCATTTTTTAAATCTTCGCTGATGGTTCCTCGCAGGTAATTGCTGTCTAACTTCATACGCTCACTATCTGCAAGTTTACCTTCAACGATCAAAGGCCCTTGTTTTTCTTTGCTCACATTGCTCATGTTAGTAAACATCTCTCTGATAACGGCGCTCAAGGCGCAATTCACTCAAGAATTCATCAGCCTGCTCGGTATCCATACCACCATGTTGTGAAATAATGTCCAATAGGGTTTGTTCTACATCTTTTGCCATGCGATTAGCATCGCCACAAACATACAGATGCGCACCATCCTGAATCCAACGCCAGACTTCTTCGCCTTGCTCATGTAGTTTGTCTTGTACATACACTTTATGTTGCTGATCCCGTGACCATGCCAAATCAATGCGAGTCAACAAACCATCTTTCACATAACGCTGGAATTCAACCTGATACAGAAAATCCTCAACAAAATGTGGATTGCCAAAAAACAGCCAGTTTTTACCTTCTGTCCCCTGACTATCACGCTCTTGCAAAAATGCCCTGAATGGGGCAATGCCCGTTCCCGGCCCAATCATAATGACAGGTGTATTGGGATCAGCGGGCAAGCGAAAATTATTATTCTTTTCGATGAAAACGCGGATACCATCGTCTTCCTGCAAGCGATCAGCCAAATAACCTGATGCACCACCAGTACGCGCTCGCCCTTCAATGTCGTAGCGAACCACCCCTACGGTAATGTGGACTTCATTTTCAACTTCAGATTGTGAAGACGAGATGGAATAGAGCCGGGGTGTCAGCGGGCGCAGTAAGTCAACAAATTGTTGAGCTTCAGGGTGTGCAGCAACGCTTCTGACCATATCCACAATCGGTGTTGCCTGAGCATATTTCTGCAATGCCTGTTTATCAGCCACTAATGCCAGCAGCTTTTCATCTTTCGCCAATGTGGCATACTTCTCAACAATTATGCCGGTGTTTTGAGTCAGCTCTATATGACTTATCAGAGCCTCACGCAGTGGAAGTAACTTGCCATTCACATTAACTTGTTCTGAACCTTCCAACCAAAGCAGGGTTATTAATTCATCCACCAAAGCGGGATCGTTTTCAAACCAAACTCCAAGGGCATCCCCCGGCTGATAAG
This sequence comes from Xenorhabdus khoisanae, assembly GCF_001037465.1. Classification (GTDB taxonomy): domain Bacteria; phylum Pseudomonadota; class Gammaproteobacteria; order Enterobacterales; family Enterobacteriaceae; genus Xenorhabdus; species Xenorhabdus khoisanae. The sequence goes on along the minus strand of NZ_LFCV01000152.1, from coordinate 4,936 downwards.
TCAGCCCTGAATCCCCCAGATCGATTTCAACGTGGCGAACATCTTTGTCAGAACCACGTCCCGTGATTTTTTGGTTGGACAACAGCGATGCAGCCAGGGGCATTTCCTTGGTATACGTCGCACCCACTGAATCCATTTGTGCAGCTGATATCGCCTGAGTTGAAACAGACTGAGCAGAGGTGGCTGATTTTGCCTGTACTGACAGGCGCTGTTGTAAAATATCTGTGATTTGGCGGTGCCATTGTTCGGCCTGTTCTTGATACTCGACATCAGCATCAACACGATCCAATAAGCGTTGTGCGCCAAGCTCATTCAGACGGTTATCAAAATCTTTTCCTGCCTGACAGAAATTTTCATACGAAGTGTCTCCCAAGCCAAATACCGCATAAACCGTATCTTTCATTGATGGCGCTTTTTTGGAATAGAGATATTTATAGAGTGCTACCGCCTCTTCTGCTGGTTCACCTTCACCTTGTGTCGAAGCAATAATAATCAATACCCGCTCTTGGGAAATCTGTTTAAACTTATAGTCACCTGCGTTAATCAAGTTCACATTGAGATTTGCAGCCAATAATGAATCTCTAAGTTGTTCAGCTAAACGACGGGCATTACCTGTTTGTGAAGCAGAAAGCAAGGTAACTGTTTCCTGCATAGATACAGCGGGCGTCTCCACCTCAGTTTGTGGCTGGTGATTCACCATTCCCCAAAAATAGCCGGATAACCAAGCTAATTGATGTGATGAAAAATCACTCGTTGCTGATTGCAGGCGTGATAGCTGTTCTGGAGAAACAGGTAATAATACAGTTGAAGGTGGTTTTGCGGTCATTGTCCAGTGCCCTTTGTTATAGCGAATATCCATGCCGGTAGAATAAATAAAGCACAGCAATCATAAGCATGGATTAATTATCAGGTTATCCCAAAATAGAATGAGTAATTAAAGAAAGGATCGCAATATCTCATAACCAAAATGCCTAACTTTATTTACAGATTTAATATATCGATAAAGTTGTTAAGCGCTGTGTTTTATTCCTCCAGAAAAATCACGTTAAGCGCACAAAGTTCAGGTAGAATAGCCGGCCTTTTGAAATCGGGGAACGCATCATGATTACAACTATCTTTAAAGATTTTCAATTTGAAGCAGCACATCATCTTCCACATGTTCCTGAGGGGCATAAATGTGGACGCCTGCATGGACATTCATTTATGGTACGCGTGGAGCTTACCGGAGAAGTCGATCCCCTCAGCGGCTGGCTTATGGACTTTGCCGATGTAAAAACTGCTTTTAAACCCATTTGGGAACAGCTTGATCACCACTATCTCAATGAAATTCCCGGGCTTGAAAATCCAACCAGCGAAGTCCTGGCCAAGTGGATATGGGGACGGCTGAAACCGACATTATCCCAACTTAGTGCCGTAATGGTGAAAGAAACCTGTAGCGCAGGTTGTATCTATCGAGGGGAGTAAGGATTCAGCACCAGAATCTGGTGCTGAATGAATTTTAGGCGATATTTAAATATTTATGAGTCTGCATTGAAAAACGCCAGTTTCGGGCAATACACGTTTCAATGCACAAGCGGGTAGCTTCTTCTTTCTGACTAATGGGTTGTAAAGCAATTATCGGAGCAGAATTGCCATCAAGCATCGTCAGCAATTCATCCAATGCTTCAATATCGCGCTCCCGCCCAACAGGATGCTTAATTTCATTTGCTCGCTTCATGGCTTCAGGCAAAACCCGATATCCACCACGCATTTTTACCTTCGGCGAAACTGTCACCCACGTTTTTTCAGAGCACTGAATTTCGTGTGTACCACTTGTCTCTATCTGGCATTGATAACCTTCACTTTCCAGTGTTTCAGTCAGAGGACGCAAATCATATAAGCATGGTTCGCCTCCGGTAATCACGATATGACGCGCGCTATAGCCTTGACGAGTGAATATGCCAAGTAGCTGCTTCGCTGTCGCCACGCCCCAGATATCGCTGTCTTGCGATTTCAGTAAGATGTTTTCCATAGGCTGCTGTTTATCAGCCTCTTTCTCCCATGTATGCTTGGTATCACACCAACTACACCCTACCGGACATCCTTGTAAGCGAATGAAGACCGAAGGAACACCGGTAAACACCCCTTCTCCCTGTAAAGTTTGAAAGATTTCATTTATTGGGTAAATCATAAAAAAACTCTGGTTTTACTAATCTGCCCGTTATTATTACAGATATCTATCCCGCGAACATCCATCTTTATGGTATGGTATTGGGTTGCTTTTGCTGGCATCTCACGCCAGGCAGAGCATCGTATGCCTAAAATACTCTCTGGCATGAAAGGATAGATGGGAATAACGAATGCAAAATAATGAAAATCAGCTTAAACAGGGCCTAAGCGTGCGGCACATCCGCTTTATGGCTTTAGGCTCTGCAATAGGCACGGGGCTGTTTTATGGCTCAGCAGCAGCAATTCAGCAAGCTGGCCCCGCTGTATTGCTGGCCTATTTAATCGGCGGTGCTGCCGTATTTATTGTGATGAGAGCACTTGGCGAAATGGCCGTTCATCATCCCGTCTCCGGTTCTTTTTCACAATATGCCAGCCATTATCTGGGGCCTTTAGCCGGTTTTCTGACTGGTTGGATCTATATTCTTGAAATGCTCTTTGTTTGTCTGGCTGATATTACCGCATTCGGCACATATATGAAGCTGTGGTTCCCTCATGTTGATCAGTGGATTTGGGTATTGGGAATTGTATGCTTTATTGGTGCCCTGAATCTATGCCATGTAAAGATCTTCGGTGAAATGGAATTCTGGCTTTCTATCATCAAAGTCACCGCTATCATTGCTATGATTATAGGTGGTATTGTCATTATGTTTTACGGTTTCGGGCAAACAACTGAACACGCTACCGGCTTTTCCAACTTATGGGAGCATGGCGGTTTTATGCCAAATGGCATCGGTGGAGTGATAGCTTCATTTGCCATTGTGATGTTTGCTTTTGGTGGTATAGAAGTTATTGGCATCACCGCTAGCGAAGCGAAAAATCCCGAAAAGACGATCCCTAAAGCAATCAATGCTGTTCCGTTTCGTATCTTGATCTTCTATGTCTTGACCCTGTGTATTCTGATGTGTATCTATCCATGGAATCAAATTGGTCAGGAAGGAAGTCCATTTGTACAAATTTTTTCCAATCTGGGGATTAATTCAGCCGCAAATATTCTGAATATCGTGGTGATTACCGCTGCTATTTCGGCTATCAATAGTGATATTTTTGGTGCAGGCAGGATGATGTATGGTATGGCCCAAGAAGGACAAGCACCTAAGTCATTCAAGAAACTGACTCGCAATGGTGTGCCGTGGATGACAGTTCTTGTTATGACATCAGTTCTGTTACTGGGTGTGGTTCTGAATTATCTTATCCCTAAAGAAATTTTCATTCTTATCGCCTCTGTCGCTACATTTGCAACGGTTTGGGTATGGTTGATGATCTTGCTTTCCCATACCGCCATGCGCCGCAAAATGAGTGCAGAAGAAATCAAGACACTAAAATTTCCAATTCCAATGTGGCCAATTGCCCCGGCCATTACGATCGTTTTCATGATCAGTGTCATCGCATTGTTAGGCTATTTTGAGCAAACGAGAGATGCTTTATACGTTGGAATAGGTTGGGTAATTTTGCTCACACTGGCTTACCTCTTCGGTGTGAAGAAGAAGCAATCAACAACACGTCCCTCAAATCAATAATTTTTTAAAAAAGCGTCGATAAATTTCGGCGCTTTTTTATTCCTTCAATCAATAACCACCAGTTATTTTCTTCATCAGTTATAGAGAGAAGTTCACAATCAATGGGTTGTGATCAGAAGCAACTGTCGTTAAAACAGTGGCATTCAGGACTTTTAGTCCACGATAAAAAACGAAATCCAACGGCTTACCAAAAACAATCGTTCTGTGATCATCATCGAAATACACTTCTTCAAGTTGCATACGATATGCAAAACGCGCCAGAACTTTTAATCTCTGGCGACTCCACGCATTAAAGTCTCCGGCAAAAATAACCGGGCCGTCATGCAGCCTTATGTGGATACCAATATTGTCCAGCTGCCTGCTATAAACATCGACACCAAGACTGAAATTAATGGCATGAACGTTTATCACCATCAATTGGCGTTCATCCGGTAATGGGTAAATCGTGATTAATGAGGACTTAGATAGCCTGAGTATTGGCTCTTTTTCGCGAAGTGGGCAGCAATAAACAGGTGAAGAAGATGCCAATGTCATCACACCCGATGGATGCTGAGGTATGACAAATGCCGGAACTTGATCTGCAACCAAGCCACTGGCTGTAATGAATTTCAATAAATCCGGGGTTGTTTGCGCTTCTTGCAGTAAGATAAGGTCGTTCTTCTCAGCTAAAGAGGTCAGAACACTTTTCCATAGTGGGCGTTGCTGCTTATAGATATTCCAAATAGCGATAGAAAGTTCATTATTGCTGGCAAGAATCGGTTCCCCACGTGGCAACGCGGCTTCTTCTAATAATTGTTTAGAAGTAGGAAAAACTTGCTCTACAGGCTGCCCCGCGACATATCGCATAGCATAATTTTTTTTCGCATACCTCATCCTCATATTTACAAGCTTTCTTTCATACAGCCTTCTCGCGTAGCTTTTTCTTTCCAAGCTTACCTCCGCCATACGCCACCCTATTCACTACTTAATATGACATACACGTTATTGATTTCAATCTCCTATACATAAAAATTGACTCAACGATGAGAAAATATATTAATAACATGCGTTATTATAATAATTTATAAAAAACTTAGTATTAATATCTAATAAATATAACATTATGCATTCAATAATATAATTTTACTTGACGAAATAATAACGTAAGGATAATGTTTTATTTACTGGCTGTCATACGACCAAAAAATCACTGGTATAACACTATCTTCATC
>NZ_LFCV01000151.1 GCF_001037465.1 Xenorhabdus khoisanae | reverse complement strand
CTCTAATTGCGTATCCATATCGATATTTGTTTATTAATTCAACTTACTTAATTAGCTAAGAAAACATTCTATTTCCTATCCTGTTTTATCATTACTCTAACACCCATTAACCCCCTTAAAGCATATTATATTTTTATATTATTTTAACGTCATATGGAAAATTATTCTAAGACAATGGAAAATAGCGAATTAATTTTCTATTTAATATCGATTTTATTATATCCTATATATTAAATCCCAAGTAACTGTACTCTATATTCACTATAAAAAGATCAATAAGAATTGGATTTTTGCTATTTATTCTAATTATTGAGAAGCACCACGAATTTTTTTGTAATCGTAGATACCCAATTACCGCGGACCATCAGAAAAAAATAAGGGCTACATAAATAGCCCCCTGTTAGAATTATTTCTGTATCAATGAATTAAACTTTCGCGCTATCCAGCAGTTTCTGCCAAGTTGCCAAAACTAAAACTTGATCTGGCGGGGCCAGTTCTCCCGCTTTAATCGCTTTATGGACACTTTCTTCTACACGTTGATGAAGCTGTTCAACGGTATTTGCCCCTTCTTGCTCTAATTCAGCAACTGCCAACGTTAAATGCCCACGGAGGTATCCACCAGCAAATAATTCGTCATCACTGGCATGTTCAACCATGTCATCAATTTGCGCCAGGATGCGTGTTTCAAACTCTGCGAGCATTATTTTTTCCTCAAAATTAATTTCAATTAGCAAAAGGATCTTCCGGATAAGGAAAATGTTCTGCTTTTAGTGGAGGCGTATTGTAAAACGATTGCAGACCTTGAATAAAGCTTGCTGCTCGTGTGGGTACTCCATTTTCAAGGTATTGCATAACTTGCCCATGCACTTTTCGCTGAAAGGCAAAGCGATCAGGTTCAAAATCCCCTTCGAGGTTGTCACAACTAATATTAAAGGGGAAACCCGCCGCAACACAGAATAACCATTCCAACGACTGCGGTTTGATTTCCACTTTTTCAAATTCTCCCTGTGTTTGAGCATCACGCCCATCAGGGCAATACCAATAACCAAAATCGACCAGTTTGCGGCGTTCTTCACCCGCAATACACCAATGCGAAATTTCATGTAATCCACTGGCATAAAAACCATGGGCAAATACAATCTGGTTATAGCTCACTTCATCATTCGCTGGCAGATAAATCGGTTCATCATCACCTTTTATCAAGCGAGTGTTATAGTCACCGCTAAAGCAATTATTAAAAATTTCAATCAGTTGTTGATAATGATGTGCAGTCATGTATTAGTGCAATATCCTAAAATCAAAAATAAAATGCCAACCAAGAGCGAATAGTATCTCCATGATGATCATAGAGAAGTTTGATGCTCATCAAAAAAGATATTGTTACTAACATTGGACGGATCAGTTTTTGCCCTTTGCTCAGCACTAAACCAGCACCTAACCGGGCACCTATCATTTGCCCTATCAGCATCACACAACCCACCAGCCATAAAACCTGACCGCCAATAATAAAGAAGCCTAAGGCTCCAATGTTAGAAGCAAAGTTCAGTACCTTGGCATGGACTGTCGCTTTTGCCAAATTGTATCCACAGAGCATGATATAACATAGTGCGAAAAAAGATCCCGTTCCCGGCCCAAACACACCATCATAAAAACCGATTCCACACCCTGTGAGGCAACCAAATGCAATCGGGCCAAGGCGACGTTGCCGATCTTCGGCTCCAATATTGGGCACCAATAAAAAGTAAAGACCAATGAGCATTACCAAGATCGGCAATAAATAACGCAGAAAATCCGGTGACACGAATTGAACCAGCAAAGCACCCAACATGGCTCCGATTATTGTCATGAAGATAGCAAAACGCTGGGAGCGCCAATCCACGACTTTACGACGAATAAAGTAAAGGCTGGCAGAGAACGAACTGCCTACAGCCTGAAGTTTATTCGTCGCCAATGTTTGAACAGGGGGAACACCTACTGACAATAAAGCGGGAATGGTTAATAACCCTCCCCCACCGGCAATGGAATCAATAAATCCCGCAACTACCGCAACCAAAAAAAGAAAACCGTAAATCTCAAGACCCAATGATGACCATTCCATTATTCATTTCACCAGAAAACTGCTTGCCAATTATTACGATATCTTTCGGTATCAATCGAAGTACGTATCAGTATCCTCACTACCAACGCGGAAGCGGAGGTATCACGTCAGCACATTGCGCACGCTGACGCAGCAAATGATCCATCAACACTATCGCCATCATGGCTTCTGCGATAGGGACAGCACGGATACCCACACAAGGATCATGGCGGCCGCGGGTCACCATATCCACTTCTTCTCCCTGACGATTGATTGTTTTGCCTGACACCATAATGCTGGAAGTTGGTTTCAGGGCGATATGAGCAATAATCGGTTGGCTACTGCTAATCCCACCTAAAATGCCGCCAGCATGATTACTGGTGAATCCCTGCATTGTTATTTCATCACGATTTTCACTGCCACGTAAGTTAACAACACCAAAACCGTCACCAATTTCAACGCCTTTCACCGCGTTAATACTCATCAAAGCATGAGAAATATCTGCATCCAGACGGTCAAAAACCGGCTCTCCCAATCCCGCAGGAACATTTTCGGCAACTACCGTGACTTTCGCACCAATAGAGTCGCCTTCTTTTTTCAGTGCTCGCAGTAATTCATCAAGTTGAGTCAATTTACTCTCATCAGGGCAGAAAAAAGGGTTCTGTTCGACCAGTTCCCAATCTTTCAATTCGCAATGAATATCACCCATCTGAGTCAGGCAGGCACGAATAAGAATGCCATGTTTTTCAAGCAGATATTTTTTGGCGATCGCTCCTGCCGCAACGCGCATAGCGGTTTCACGAGCTGAGGAACGCCCACCGCCACGATAATCACGCAACCCATATTTCTGTTCGTAGGTATAATCAGCATGTCCCGGGCGGAAAACATCTTTAATCGCACTGTAATCTTGTGAGCGTTGATCGGTATTTTCGATTATCAGGCCAATGCTGGTCCCTGTCGTTACGCCGTTAAAAACCCCCGAAAGAATGCGAACCTGATCAGGCTCCCGACGCTGCGTCGTATAACGGGAAGTTCCGGGACGACGTCTGTCTAAGTCGATTTGTAAATCAGCTTCTGTGATAGCAATGCCCGGAGGAACACCATCCACAATACATCCCAATGCGATTCCGTGAGATTCACCAAATGTGGTAACACGAAAAAACTGCCCAATACTATTGCCTGCCATTCCTACCCTGCCATCATTATTTATGAGTTGAAAATGAGATCAAATAACAATAACTTACCCAATGATCAAAACCTATCTTATTTCATCAATTTTATTGTCCTTTATACCTTTTATCTTGCAAGCTGGCTGTGATTATCCATCCCGGCCATACAATTAATTGCAGGCCGGGAACTCATTCTGTTACCGTTGTGCTATAACTTGAAATCTATCGGGTATCGTTTAATAGAAAATCTGTTTTAACCATTCGATAACTGAAAAATATCAGTCTTTGAATTGCTGGAAATATTCGTGATGCTCAACAAGCTGCTGGCGAGTCAGCACGAAAACACCATCACCATAATCATGTTCGAATGTCAGCCATTTGAATGGTACTTCAGGGTATTGCTCAATCAGGTGTACCATACTGTTACCTACTTCACATACCAGTATTCCATCTTCTGAAAGGAAATCCGGGGCAGTTGCCAGAATACGACGAACCAAATCCAACCCGTCAATACCTGCAGCCATGGCTAATTCAGGTTCATGATCGTATTCCTGAGGAAAATCACTCATATCTTCTTCATCGACATAAGGAGGATTAGTGACAATGATGTCATATTTCACCGATGGTATATCATGAAATAGATCTGAACGAATCGGGATTACACGGTGAGAAAGCTTATGATTCTCTATATTTATTTCTGCAACTTCCAAAGCATCAGAAGAAATATCAACAGCATCAACTTCGGCTTCTGGGAAGGCATGGGCACAGGCAATTGCAATACAACCGCTTCCTGTACAAAGATCCAAAATTGTCGATGGCTGACGTGAGATAAGTCCTTCAAAGTGGTTTTCAATCACATCTCTAATCAGTGAACGTGGAATCAAAACTCGCTCATCGACATAAAATTCATGACCACAGAACCAAGCTCGATTTATCAAATAAGCAACAGGAACACGTTCATTAATACGACGCAAGACAAGTTCCACGATGCGTTGACGCTCTGTTGATGTCAGGCGTGAAGCCATCATTGAATCAGGGACATCCATAGGCAAACGCAATGAGGGAAGAACTAATTGCAAAGCCTCGTCCCACGGATTACATGTAGTATGTCCATAATAGATATCCGATTCGCTAAAACGGCTGGTAGACCAACGCAACATATCTAAAATGGTACGCAGCTCTGCAACAGCCTCATCGACTAAAATCTTATCCAAAAAACACCTCCAAACAACAAAAAAGATATATCAACTCGTTAGTTTGCCATGATCCAGAATACAAATCAGCTTTCTTAGCACAGAGTTATTTTGGGATGAAATTGTATTCATAAAACAGCGTATTAAGAAAAAGAGTTTTCTAGGGAAGATAACGCGACTACGAATAAAATGTATTTGGAAAGACAAAAACAAACCACCCTATATACATAGGGTGGTATAAGAGGGTTAGCTATGACTTGGTTTTTTCACCCATAAATAATAGCTAATAGTCAGTAATACTATCCATACTATCCCTACGTATAATGCAATCCGGGTATTTGGAAAATAGCCCAATACGGCAATAACAAATGCCATAAATGCAATAGTCAGAGTTGGTGCTATCGGCCATAGAGGAACAGGAAATTTAAGCTGTTTTGCTTCTTCTGCAGGCATTCTACGACGCATCATGTACTGTGACAGCAGGATCATCAACCATACCCAGACAGTTGCAAATGTTGCGATTGAAGCAATGATTCCGAAAATTTTTCCCGGCAGAAAGTAATTCAAAACAACACCAAGCAATAAAACACCTGACATGACCAATACGGTTATCCACGGTACTCCATTTTTCGTTAATTGCGTAAAAGCAGCCGGTGCCTGTTTCTCTTGCGCCATGCCATACATCATACGACCAGCACCAAAAATATCACTGTTGATCGCTGAAATAGCCGCAGTAATCACAACAACGTTCAAAATATTCGCTGCTGAATCAATACCCAGACTGGAGAATATCTGCACAAACGGACTGCCGTTTTGTCCCACTTGATTCCACGGGTAAATGCACATCAGAACAAACAGGGTAAGAACATAGAACAGCAAGATGCGGAACGGAACGGCATTGATTGCCCGCGGGATAGATTTCTCCGGATTTTTCGCTTCACTGGCAGTGATGCCGATGACTTCAATACCGCCAAATGCAAACATAACGACCGTAAACGAAGCTATCACCCCTGCAATGCCATTTGGCATGAATCCGCCATGTTCCCATAAATTTGATAGACCAGTGACATGCCCGGATTCTTGACCGAAGCCATACATCATAATGGCAAAACCACCGACAATCATGGCAATAATCGCAGTGACTTTGATGATAGAAAGCCAAAATTCCATTTCACCAAATACTTTGACATTACATAAATTTATTGCCCCAATGAAGAAGACAATGCTGAGCACCCAAATCCACTGATCAACATGGGGAAACCAGAGTTTCATATAGATGCCAAATGCCGTGACGTCAGCGAGACAAACAACCAGCATTTCGAAGACGTAAGTCCATCCGGTTAGAAAACCTGCCAATGGCCCTAAATAATGAGTCGCATAATAAGAGAAAGAGCCCGGCTCAGAACGATGAACCGCCATTTCTCCCAATGCCCGCATGACCATGAAAACTGCGGCACCACCAATGGCATAGGCAAGCAATACCGCCGGCCCTGCTGCTTTAATGGCTTCTGCAGAGCCATAGAAAAGCCCCGTACCAATTGCCGATCCCAGTGCCATAAATCGGATGTGGCGAACACTTAACCCTCGTTTGAGTTGTGAAATGTTTTGCATGATTTATCCTTGTGTCTTTTATTATTAGATTGGGAAAGATAAATACTACGATAAGGCCGGATTTATCCGGCCTAAAAACGATGTGTTTGTGATTAATTTTCTAAGATCTTGCCAGCAGGCAACAATGCAGAAAGTCGCTGCTCAATCAACAGTTGAATAGCAGCATCAATATCTGGCGCGAAAAAGCGGTCTTTATCATAATATGCGACTTTATCACGCAAAATATGGCGGGCTTTTTCCAGTATTGTGCTGCTCTTCAATCCATGGCGAAAATCCATGCCCTGACAAGCTGTCAACCATTCAATTGCTAAAATCCCACGCACGTTATCTGCCATTTCCCATAAGCGACGACCAGCGGCTGGTGCCATTGATACGTGGTCTTCCTGATTGGCAGAAGTTGGCAGGCTATCAACACTGGAAGGATGTGCCAACGCTTTGTTTTCACTCGCCAACGCCGCCGCGGTTACTTGCGCAATCATAAAACCGGAGTTCACGCCGCTGTTCTCAACTAAGAATGGTGGCAACTGAGACATATTGCTGTCCATCAGCAAAGCAATACGGCGTTCTGACAAGGAGCCCATTTCTGCCAAAGCAATAGCCAGATTATCCGATGCCATAGCAACAGGTTCTGCATGGAAGTTACCACCCGAAATCACTTCATCTTCTTCAGTAAATACCAACGGGTTATCGGAAACAGCATTAGCTTCAACCAAAATGACATCGGCAGCATGACGGATCTGGGTTAAGCAAGCCCCCATCACTTGTGGCTGACAACGCAATGAATAAGGATCCTGGACCTTAGAACAGTTCTCGTGGGATCCAGAGATACCGCTTTGCTCTTCCAAAACCAGACGGTAAAGGGTTGCCACATCAATTTGACCTTTCTGACCACGCGCTTCATGAATACGCGCATCAAATGGCTTACGGGAACCAAGGGCCGCTTCAACAGACAGCGCACCACAAATAACGGCCGATGCCAGTAAATCTTCTGCTGCAAAAAGACCTTTCAGGGCAAAAGCGGTTGAAGTTTGGGTTCCATTAAGCAGCGCCAATCCTTCTTTTGCAACTAAGTTAATTGGTTTGAGTCCTGCTTTTTCCAGCGCTACTTTGGCAGGCAACCATTCACCGCGATAACGGGCCTTACCTTCGCCTAACAATAACAAGCTCATATGTGCCAATGGCGCTAAATCTCCTGACGCCCCGACTGAGCCTTTACTCGGAATACAAGGATAAACTTCAGCGTTAACCAATGTAATCAAGCTCTGAATAACGTCCAGACGAATACCAGAATAACCACGGGCAAGGCTGTTGATTTTCAACACCATAATCAAGCGGACAATTTCATCCGGCAGAGGCTCGCCTACCCCCGCTGCATGTGACAGTACGATAGAACGCTGTAGCTCTTCCAAGTCTTGCTCTGCAATGCGGGTGTGCGCCAGCAAACCAAAACCCGTGTTTATACCATAAGCAGTTCTGTTTTCACTGATAATGCGATTCACACAAGCAACGCTGCTTTCAATGGCAGGGAAACATTGTTCGTCCAAACTGATGTGAACAGGATGCTGATAAACATGGCGTAATTCTTCAAGCGTCATTTTTCCTGGATGAATAGTAATGTTTTTCATATCAATAACGCCTCTTATTTTGTATCAATCATTGGCAGGTTCAGTCCCTGATCTTTCGCACACTGGATAGCCAGCTCATAACCTGCATCAGCATGACGCATAACCCCTGTCGCAGGATCGTTATGCAGTACACGAGCAATGCGTTCTGCCGCTTCATCAGTACCATCGCAGACAATGACCATGCCCGAGTGCTGTGAGAATCCCATCCCAACGCCACCACCATGATGCAGGGAAACCCACGTCGCGCCGCCGGCTGTATTTAGCAAAGCATTCAGTAATGGCCAGTCAGAAACCGCATCGGAACCATCCTGCATGGATTCAGTTTCACGGTTAGGGCTGGCTACAGAGCCGGAATCCAAATGATCACGACCAATCACAATCGGGGCAGAAAGTTCTCCGCTGCGTACCATTTCATTGAAGGCTAATCCCAATTTGGCACGATCTCCCAAACCCACCCAGCAGATACGCGCAGGCAAGCCCTGGAAACTAATACGCTCTTTCGCCATATCTAACCAATGGTGTAAATGGGTATCATCCGGCAACAGTTCTTTTACTTTGGCATCAGTTTTATAAATGTCTTCAGGATCACCGGAAAGTGCCGCCCAACGGAAAGGCCCGATACCGCGGCAGAACAGAGGACGAATGTAAGCAGGAACAAATCCCGGGAAATCAAAGGCATGTTCAACACCCATTTCTTTCGCCATTTGACGGATGTTATTACCATAATCGAAAGTAGGTACACCCTGCTTCTGGAAAGCCAGCATGGCTTCAACATGTACAGCCATTGAAGCTTTTGCCGCCTGAATAACGACTTCTGGCTCAATATCAGCTCGGCGACAATACTCTTCCCACGTCCAACCCACAGGCAAATAACCGTGTAATGGATCATGTGCGCTGGTTTGATCTGTGACCATATCAGGACGAACACCACGGCGTACCAACTCAGGTAAAATCTCTGCCGCATTGCCGCACAAAGCTATTGATACTGCTTTACCTTCACGGGTATAGCACTCAATACGCGCCAGAGCATCGTCCAGATCAGTGGCCTGTTCGTCCACGTATTTAGTACGAAGACGAAAATCGATGCGGCTTTGCTGGCATTCTATGGTCAGTGAAGATGCACCTGCCAACGTTGCTGCCAGTGGCTGTGCACCACCCATGCCGCCCAACCCCGCAGTCAATACCCAGCGTCCGGTTAAATTGTCGTTGTAATGCTGACGCCCTGCTTCCACAAACGTTTCGTAAGTCCCTTGAACAATGCCCTGACTGCCAATATATATCCAGCTTCCCGCTGTCATCTGGCCATACATCGCCAGCCCCTTGGCATCCAGTTCATTAAAATGTTCCCACGTTGCCCAATGTGGAACTAAATTCGAGTTTGCAATTAATACACGTGGTGCGTTTTCATGTGTTTTGAAAACCCCCACAGGCTTACCTGACTGCACTAATAAAGTTTCGTCATTTTCCAGATTTTTCAGCGTCTCAACGATTTTCTCATAACAATCCCAATTTCTGGCTGCACGGCCGATTCCACCATAAACCACTAATTCGTTTGGATTTTCGGCCACTTCAGGATCAAGGTTGTTCATAAGCATACGGAGTGGTGCTTCCGTCAACCAACTTTTTGCTGTGAGTTGTGTTCCTCTAGGGGCACGAATAATTACGTTGCTGAATTTATTATTTTGTATCGTCACGGTTTTACCTATTTCATCGTTATGAATTTTGTTAATTGTATAGTTGTATATACATGTATATTCAATAGGCAAAAATGTGACGGAGATAAAGTTGACAGTATGGAGTAAATTATTATTTCTATAAAAATCAATAATATAACAATTATTTATCGGGTGATAAGTTGGCTGATTTTTTTGCTGGTTTTGTGTTTTATATCACATTTGCTTTACATTGCCGTCACAATCAATAATAAAAAACCTCTTTTTCCTTTTGGAGTTAAAGAGGTTTTTATAACCAAATAAGTGAGCTATGAACTAAAATGCCCTTTTAATTTATATCGATGTCCTGGAAACAATAGCTTGGCACTGGAAACAATGAACTTTTTCGACCAAGTTCGACGACTGATTAACAAACAAGGCGTATTTGCTTCAATTTGCAGTAATCGGCAAGAGCGAGCATCTCCTGCAACGGCTTCAACGATATGTTCCCCTTCTGTCAAAGGCGCTACTTGTGATAAGTAGTCATGAGCCGTTTGCCGACTAAAATCTTGCCTCAGATATTCCGGCGCAGCTTGAGCATTGACATAGCGATCTTCAATCTGCACAGGCAGATCATTTTCGTAATGCACAATGATGGAATGGTAGATAAGCGAACCTACAGAAATACCAAACTCCGCTGCCTGCGTCATATTAGCGTTGACTTCAGAAAGTTTCAGTACCTTGCAACTGTGCTGATGAGAGCGTGAAGCTATTTCATCCGCAATACTGTGGATCTCAAACAGCGCGGACTGCCCCTTAGGTTCAGAGACAAACGACCCCACGCCTTGCAGACGGAATAGAAAGCCTTCTGCTGTCAGCTCTCTCAGCGCCCTGTTAGCTGTCATACGACTACAGTTAAATTGCTTGACCAATTCTGCCTCAGAGGGAACCCGATCATGCGGTTTCCATTCCCCTGTATAGATTTTTTCAATAATCGCTTGTTTGACTTTCGCATACAAAGGCACTGGCTTGGCAAATGTATCTGATAAATCAGCCGTCACTATTGCTTCCTTCTTACTTTTTATTCACTTCATCAATTATTTACTTCACCAGTTATTCATTCCACCAGTGCACCAACTGCCACGCAAGACGGGCCGCTGCTTTTCCTCCCATACCTTGAATGTCATACAAGGGGTTAAGTTCGACCAAATCTACGGCTTGTAACTTTTTGCTCTGACAAATAAGTTGAACTAATGGCAATAAACGCTCCAGCGGAACACCCAACGCAGCCGGCGCAGAAACTGCTGGCATTTGCCAAATTGGTAACACATCCAAATCGATAGTCATATAAATAATATCAACTTGATTAATGATATTTTGTATTTGCTGCTGTACTTTGTCCATCATGGACTCAACACAATGAGTATCCCAAATAATGGTAACATCAAGGTGATTAGCCTCATCCAACAATGCTTGCGTATTCGACGCCAGACTGGCTCCAATACAGGAGTAATTAAACGGGCGTTGATGTTGCTGACAATAATGGGCAAGCTGTCGGAATGGTGTACCTGATGTGGGCTGCGATGCATTTCGCAAATCCAAATGAGCATCAAAATTAATAATACCTATACGTTGTGTCGGAAACGCGCGATAAATTCCCATTCCATGCGCAAATGCTGTTTCATGTCCCCCACCAAAAATCATTGTCTTCATATTATGTTGTAGGCAATGATATACCGCATCGCTAAGGGCATTTTGCGCCTCACTTAATTTTTCGGGATTGGCGCGAATATTGCCCAAATCCACCAGCCGATCATGACCATCATAACTAGCCAGATTAGCTAATGATTGACGTAAATATTCAGGGCCCAATTTCGCTCCCGGACGACCTTGATTAAGTTTGACTCCTTCATCGCACTCAAATCCCAATAGCGCAATGTGATGAGGAAATTCTTCAGGGGAAAAACTGGCTGGTTGTTTTATTGTCTGGAATATACGCAAAGCATTATTTGCTTCTGCAAGATCATTGCGCCCTTGCCAAATGTTTTCTGATGTTGGATGCCATAAATTCATTTTCTTTCCCTCGCCACCATTAATTATTGCTAATACTATTAGCACCAAAGTGATTCAAATGATCGTGACGCGTCATTTCTCCGCGATAAACACGATAAACCAATGGGTTATGTCCCAGTTCATATAAAATATCCACTGGATTGTGGGCATCCCAGACAACGAAATCCGCCATATAGCCAGCAGCCAATTGACCATGGCTATTTGCACGCCCTAATGCGCGAGCTGCATGAATTGTAACGCCTTGCCATGCCTCTTCTGGTGTTAAACCAAATTGTACACAAGCCATATTCATAATCAGACGTAAGGAGGCGAAGGGACTGGTGCCGGGATTAAAATCTGTCGAAATAGCCATCGGAATAGCGTATTCACGCAACAATGCGATAGGCGGACGCTGAGTCTCTTTCAGGAAATAAAATGCCCCAGGCAGCAACACGGCAACCGTTCCACTACGGCTAATAGCTTCAATTCCCTTTTCATCCAAATATTCTATGTGATCAACTGACAAGCCCTGGTATTCAGCAACCAGTTCGCTCCCTCCCCAATTAGAAAGTTGCTCAACATGGCCTTTTACAGGGATATTCAGACGCTTGGCTGCATCAAACAGACGTTTAGTCTGGTTGAGATTAAAACCAACAGATTCGCAGAACACATCCACGGATTCGAATAACTGCTTCCGCCAAAGTGTGGGAAGGATGGAATCACAAACTAAATCAATATAGGCATCAGGATTGTGTTTATATTCAGGTGGAACTGCATGAGCAGACAGCAGTGTTGGGCTAATTTCAATGGGGTTTTTCTCTGCCAGTGCCCGCACGACATTCAACTGTTTCTCTTCATTTTCCAGATCCAACCCATAGCCTGATTTCATTTCAATGGTTGTTACGCCTTCAGCAATCAACGCATTGAGGCGCTTCTGGGCGGATTTCTCCAATTGTTGAACCGAACTATTGCGAGTGGCGTTGACCGTGGAGTTAATTCCCCCACCTTTGGCGCTAATTTCTTCATAAGAAACCCCATTCAAACGCTGTTCCCATTCAGATGCGCGATTACCACCAAAAACAAGGTGAGTATGACAGTCGATCAATCCGGGTGTGATTAATCTCTGTTCCACATCGATAATTTTACAGTTGTTGGTTGGTACGCTATCTGTCGGCAAAATCGCTAAGATTTTTTCATTCCGAACAATGAGATCATGCTGATCTAACATTCCATAATTATTTTTGCCATCAATGTTATTAAATGTAGGGTTCATTGTGGCAAGTCTGGCATTACGCCAAATAACATCGGTATCTTTCAGTTCAATCGACATTATTATCGTCCTGTTATTTTTTCTTATTGATATCAGTTTTCATGTTGTATATACATTTATTTTATAACCAAACACGATTGTCAAATCATTTTGTGAACAACTTGTTACTTAAAACGATAGCTTCTAAGAAAAATCGCAAAAAATCAGGTACACTTACCGAAATTTGTGAGTGAATTAACGTGTAATGAAGAAGAAAAATCTACTAAACAAAGAAGACATCAGTCTATTCAGAACGTCTGTTGCGGGAACCCGTCGCATTGTTCAAGATACGGTTACCCATACCCCGAAAAGAAAAAAAATAAGCCATGTCGCCCCTGAGCGTCTTATGCAAGAGCAGGTTGATGCCAGTTACTATTTTTCCGATGAATTCCAACCCAATTTGGATATGGAAGGCCCGATTCGTTACATTCGGGAAGGTGCCAATCATTATGAATTAAAAAAATTACGCCGTGGAGATTATTCTCCTGAGCTTTTTCTGGATTTACATGGATTGACCCAATTGCAGGCCAAACAAGAGATTGGGGCTTTGGTTGCAGCTTGTCGCCGTGAACACGTCTACTGCGCCTGCATTATGCATGGTCACGGTAAACATATTCTCAAACAACAAACACCCTTATGGCTTGCTCAACATCCTGATGTTATCGCCTTCCATCAGGCACCCAGAGGGTGGGGAGGGAACGCTGCATTGCTCATTTTGATCGAAATGGAAGAATTCACGCAGCGTTAGTTAATTGATTCTCAGTATGAGATTAGAATTTGGCCGCTAGTTGTGCCGGGGAAGTTTGCCATAATAAATTCCCTTTTTCAGTCTGATTATCCCATTTCACACAAGCAATGCTGGATGTAGCAAACATCGGAGGAGTTTGCCCGGGGCAGAGATCAGAAACCAAATAACCGACCAACGGTAAATGGGAAACCACCAATACAGATTTGTGCCCTTGTATTGACAAAACTTGTAAATAACTGGCAACCAATGCTACATCACCCGAAGGCGTTAATTCGTCTAACACTTCCTCATTGTTAGGCAATGTCAGATATTCACGAACCACTTTTAAGGTCTGCTCTGCTCGGATATAAGGGCTGACCAAAACAGAATCAATATCAGGCTCTTGCTGCTCAAGCCAATAAGCCATTTTCTGTGATTCTATACACCCTCGAGGTGTAAGCTCCCGGGTTGCATCACTGATTGAATCTAAAGCAGCATCACCATGACGCATAATAAAAACATACATAATTCACCGTCTAGTTAATTGTGAACCAGCCTCAAGACAATACACAATCTGGCACTTCTTGAAGCAATCCATTGGTTATACGGTATTAAATAAGTTAATTTGATATTAACAAGCTAATGTTGGGTAAAAAAACGTTTCAATTAGGATTAATTGGCATTCTGCCCTAAAACAAGTGGAAATAAAATGGCTAAAAATAGTTTATATATCTACTGTTGCGCTTACTATTATTCCTCTTACATGAAAAATAAAGACCATTAAGAAATATCAATTATTTTCTATAAAAAACGGCTCTTGATTAAAAGAGCCGTTTTGATTGATTTAAGAAAAATCGTACGTTATGAGTGAAATTTCTTTTTCTGTTCAGCCATCTGAATTAAACCTTCACATGGTGTAAATCTCTCTCCATGCTGCTGTTCCAAACGACATAAAGTTTCTACAACCTTATCAATACCAAGCTTATCAATATAACGGAATGGCCCGCCCAAGAATGGCGGGAATCCAATACCAAATACAGCGCCAATATCACCATCACGAGGGCTTCTGATAATTCCTTCGTCCAAACAACGAACTGCCTCATTCAACATGAGCATCACGCAACGTTGGGCAATGTCAGCAGGTAACATTTTTACAGTAGGTTTGATTTTTAATAAGGAATAAATGGATACATCAACTTCTTTGGATTTCTTCCCGAATGACCAGAATTTGTTCTTTTTATTCGCATACGAATAGAAACCCCGGCTATTCTTCTTGCCTTTCCGATTATCTTTTAAGACCGCTTCCAAAATCTCCGGCGCAGCAAATCGATTCCCCAACTGTTCGACCAAAATAGGAATGATTTTGGTGCCTACATCTATACCGACCTCATCCAATAAATTGATTGGGCCAATAGGAAAACCAAAGTCCACCAAAGCGTTATCGATATGATCAACGGGTTCCCCTTCTAACAAGCAATAACCGGCTTCATTAATGTAAGGCGCCAGAATGCGGTTCACATAAAACCCTGCATTATCCCCGACAACAATAGCCGTTTTTCCCTGTTTCTTAGCCAGTGCAACAGCAGTTGCAATTGTTTTTTCACTTGTCCCTGCATGTGGAATAACTTCGACCAACGGCATTTTGTCAACAGGACTAAAATAGTGAAGACCAATGATCTGCTCTGGACGAGTAGCAACTTCAGCAATTTTGTGAATGGGTAATGAAGAAGTATTAGAAGCGAAAATAGTTTCAGGTTTGGTGTTCTCTTCAATTTCTGAGACCATTTTGCGTTTCAATACCAAATCTTCAAATACAGCTTCAACCACAATATCTGCTTGCTTAAATCCGCTATAATCTGTGGTTCCTGTCAATAAAGACATCTGCTGAGAACGCTCGCTTGGTTTCAAACGACGCTGTTTTACCCGCTTGGAAAGGAGATCCCATGTATATTTCAGCGCCTGATTAATACCTTTTTCATTAATATCCTTAATGCGGGCAGGCAAATTCCCTCGTGTGATGGTAACGTTGGCAATACCACCGCCCATCAGCCCACCACCCAAAATGCCTACATGTTTAATCTCAGCAGGCTGCTCTGATGAGCCAGTTTCATTTTTTAACGTAGTCGAAGCAAAAAACAAACTCCGTAATGCGGCTGATTCCGGCGACATCGCCAATTCACCGAATGCCTTGGCTTCAGCCTTAAAACCTTTATCCAGCCCTTTTTCCAAACCAGTACGGATCACATTGATGATTTTTTCTGGTGCGGGATAGTGGCCGTGAGTTTTTGCTCGGGTTTTTTGATGTACCGTATGAAATAACAGCGGCCTGCCCAATGCGCTCGCCAATATACGCTGTGACCATGCCAATGGCTTGCGTTTGGCAATACCTTTTTTGACATATTGCACAGCAACATCCAACAAGATGTCCAAAGGCACAGCATCATCCACAACGCCCAACCGTTGTGCCTGTTTTGCCTTGAGTTGACGGCCAGTCAGTATCATGTCCAAAGCAGCACTGACACCTATCAGACGAGGCAAGCGCTGAGTCCCTCCCGAGCCCGGCAACAATCCAAGCTGAACTTCCGGTAAACCAAGACGTGTCTTGTCATCCAAAGAGCAAATACGGGCATGACAAGCCAAAGCCAATTCCAGCCCACCGCCTAAACACGCACCATGAATAGCAGCGACAACAGGTAAAGGATAATTAGCAATCTGCGCAAATAATTTTTGGCCTTTTTCGGCCAATTCTGTTGCTTCTTCCTGAGTTTGGCAGCCTGCTATCATGCTGATATCTGCACCAGCAATGAAAGAATCCGGCTTACCAGATACAATCACCAGCCCTTTCAAACCAGACACTTGTTGTGCTTTCTCAAACATTGTCAGGAATTGTTCAACAAATTCAGCTTTCAGCGTGTTGACTTTCTCGCCCGGCACATCAATGGTGATGATCCCCACCTTGTCTTCCCTAACCGAGAAATTGAATACTGATTGTTTCGGTTGTGTCGTTGACATGACAGTTTCTTGTTCAGCCTGAGCCATTACTCTACCTCCAATACCATTGCTGCACCCAAACCACCAGCGGCACAGGCGGTCGCCAGCCCAAGACCACCGCCACGACGACGCAATTCATTCAACGTCTGGGTAACCATTCTGGCCCCCGTTGCGGCAAATGGATGCCCATAGGCAATTGATCCACCCAATACATTGAATTTATCCATATCCACTTCACCAATTGCCTGAGTACGCCCCAACTTTTCACGGGCAAATTTCTCACTGGCAAACATTTTTAAATTCGTCAGTGTTTGAGCAGCAAACGCTTCATGCATATCAATGAGTGTTAGTTCGTCCAAAGTGATACCTGCACGATCCAGCGCCAATGGTGTCGCATAAGATGGTCCCAGCAGCATATCTTGCCAAACATCAATTGCCGAAAACGCATAGCTACGTAGATATCCTAATGGCGTCATGCCTAGCTCTTTGGCAACCGATTCGCGCATCAATATAACGGCTGCGGCTCCATCTGTCAGCGGCGTACTGTTCGCTGCCGTGACAGTGCCATGTTTACGATCAAAAGCCGGGCGCAATTTAGCATAAGAGGCCAGAACTGAATTTTTTCTAACGTTATTATCTTCAAGCAACGTGTCGCGGTATGGAGGGAAATGTGCCGATACAATTTCATCATTCAACAGCCCCTGCACCCAAGCTTTAGCGGCTAACACATGGGAACGATGCGCCAATGCATCCTGATCTTCACGGCTGATATGATAGGTTTTTGCCATCTGCTCTGCCGTATCCCCCATTCTTAACCCCGTTGAATATTCAGCAACGGCAGGGGATACCGGCAATAAATCACGGAACTTCAATCGGCTGAGTAATTTTAGCCGTTGAGACAAACTCTTAGCCTTATTCATATCGACCAAAGTACGAGCTAACGACTTAGTCACCCCGATTGGTAAAACAGATGAAGAGTCTGCACCTCCGGCAATACCCACATTAACTGTACCCGCCATAATACTTTCAGCCACATTTGCAATTGCCTGAAAACTTGTCGCACAGGCACGGGAAACGCTATAGGCATCGGTATTCACACTTAAACCTGCTCCTAAGACAATTTCCCTCGCAATATTCGGTGCTTCCGGCATTTGAATAACTTGCCCGAAAACTAATTGGTCAATCTTCTCAGGCGACAAACCGCTCCTAATGATCAGCTCGCTGACAACAGACTTTCCCAAATCAACAGCCGGAATACCGTGGTAGAAAGTTGCCTGTTTTGCAAAAGGAATGCGCAACCCGCTGACAATAGCAACACGTTCCTTTTTCTGTGTTACTTTTGTTGAAGAACGACCCATAGCAACTCCTGACAATAATCATTAATTAAATCAATTGATTGATTAAAAAAATTCACTCACCTCACAAGAGGTCAGACCTGATGGAGCATTGTTAACGCAATGTTGGAAAATAGCAAACAGGAATAAACGAAAAATGCGAGCAAGCGCAACTTTAAGGTATTTATAATTTATACAACTTGAATGGAGAATGTGCGATAGAAATATAAAAAAAGATCATTATCTACAATAGATGGCAATCAATTTTCCCACTGTTTGAAATAGCAAAACAATGGGAAAACGGTTATTCAGAGTAGATTAGCGCAATCCTAACTGAAAGATCAGAGCTTCTGCCTGACAACTAAAAGTGAAATCCACAGATAATTGTGCTCCACCATCAACCATTTCGATTCTATGGTGTATCACACATGGCTCTGATTCCACTGATTTTACCTTTTGAGTCAAAGCATTAAGCATGATTTCAGCTTCTTGCTCACTGGCAAAAACACTCTGATAAGAAGCAGTGCAATCTTCATTATCAATGACAGTTCCTACATCAACACAACAGCAAGCAGCCGTTTCTTCTACACTACAGCGGTTAATTTCATCAGGCATTTCTTATTTCTCCAACAGTAAAAACTTGCTGATAATTTTACGTGGTCACGACTATCGATAACCAGTATTTACACTGTTTACCAGCATTTATCTCACTATTTATTGATCTCATCACGCTAACAAATCTCCGTTTACACTCTATTAACACTGGTTGTCGTATTTTTGTTAAGCAAGTCCCATTTCAGCAATCATTTTGGTTATATTTTAAAAACATTCTTGCAACATATTCTATTATCAAGCCTATACTTCGTGCACTGGTCTGATTTGTCATTATGGCAAATCGACTCTACAATCCCGCGCTCTCAGCTACTTGAGTAGCATGTTAAATAATAATTAAATAATGAGGTTTTGGTTATGAGCCAGAAAAACCTATTTACACGTTCAGCATTAGCAGTGGCGGTTGCAGTTATCTCATCCAACGCTAGTGCTGCCGGTTTTCAATTGAATGAGTATTCATCATCAGGACTAGGTCGTGCATTTTCTGGGGAAGGTGTCATCGCTGAAAACGCTACCGTTGGCAGCCGTAACCCTGCAGCCATGACCTTATTTGATCGCCCATCGTTCTCCAGCGGCTTAATTTATGTCAAGCCATATGTTGACATTACAGGTAATTCCTCGTTAAGCGGCAACAAGAGTACTGATGCTAAAAACATCGCACCAAGTGCTTGGATTCCAAACCTGCATTTCATTACCCCAATCAATGATCAGTGGTTTGTCGGTGCATCTGCGACTTCCAATTTTGGCCTGGCAACCAATTTCAGCAATAACTATACGGCTGGCCTGCTCGGCGGTAAAACTGATCTTAAGACCGTGAACCTAAACCTAAGCGGTGCTTACAAACTTAATGATCAGTTCAGCTTTGGCTTAGGTGTCAATGCTGTTTATGCCGATGCCAAAATTGTTCGTCATATGGGTGAAGCAGGTCCTATAATTACTGCTGGAGCACAAAAAAAAGGTATTCCAATCACGATTCCAGCAGCGGCTGAAGCTGCCAGATTAGAAGGTAAAGATTGGGGCTACGGCTGGAACGCAGGCTTGTTATATCAATATGACGAAAATAACCGCTATAGTCTGACTTACCGTTCAAAAGTCAAAGTTAAGTTCAAAAGCGGTGACTACAGCAATGATTTGCCATACATCCCAACACTCTTTGAAAGTGGTACTAACGGTAAAACAGTCAAAGGTAAGCTGGATCTGAACCTACCTGATATGTGGGAATTCTCTGGCTATAACCGTGTTGCACCACAATGGGCAATTCATTATAGCTTCCTGTACACAGGCTGGAGTGAATTCAAGGAATTAAAAGCAACGAGGAGTGATACAGGTAACGTTGCATTTGAGAAGCACGAAGGTTTCCGTGATGCTTACCGTATTTCCTTAGGTACAACTTACTATTATGACGATAATTGGACATTCCGTACTGGTATCGCCTTTGATGAAAGCCCTGTACCAGCCCAAAATCGTTCCATCTCCATCCCTGATCAGGATCGTTTCTGGTTAAGCGTGGGAACGACTTACGCATTCAATAAAGATGCTTCCGTGGATGTCGGCGTTTCCTATATGCGTGGTAAAAAAGTACATGTTAGCGAAAAACTGCCAGAAGATATTCAAAAAGTAGACGCCAGATTCACTGCACCTTATGAGTTCGATTCCAAAGGGACTGCATGGTTATATGGCGTGAACTTTAACTACACGTTCTAATATTCGTTAGAACTGAATGCCATAATCTAAAAAAGGATAGCATTTGCTATCCTTTTTCGATTGTAGTTCCCTGATTAATCAATGGAATCTAGCTCATCTTGAATACTTGCTGCATTAGGATTTTTTTCTGGCTCCAATTTACCGCCATTGGCCATAAAATCGTGGCGTTGGAAGTAAGCATCACGCATCATCAAATAAGGATCGGAAGAATTCTTTAACAGGCCGTCAGAATCCAGAAGACGGGCACGAGTTTCTACCCCTTCAAACATCCATTTTCCTACTGACATCCAGCCGGTGAGATAACTCAACACAGGATAAGTCATATCCGCAAAGTTACCGCCTTCATCACGCAGTGTGAAACTGCCATAACCCGGCAGAACAACATACGGGCCATAACCCACATTATAGTACCCCAATGTACTACCAAAACGCGCTGAATCTTCTTTTGCCAGGTTAGGATTCGCCATGGAAGCTACATCAATAAGCCCCCCCATACCCAAAAGAGTGTTTAAAAAGAAACGGCTAAAGTGTTTTGCGCCTTCATGAATATCACCACGTAGAAAACTGTTAACCATGTTGGCGGGTTCTTCAAGGTTGCTCGTAAAATTTCCAATACCATTTCGCGCAGGCATTGGCACATAATTACGCCATGCTACGGCAACAGGTCGCAAAACATAAGGGTCGAGAACATCGTAATTAAAGTTGAACATAGCGCGGTTAAACCCTTCCAGCGGATCAGAGCGGCCTTGTTCATTCGTATTCGATGAACTAGCACATCCCACAAGTAAGACGGCTGAAAGAGCAACCCCGCTTAGACGATACTTCATATTGTTCTCCACATAATTACTTTTAGACATCGACTATCACAGTGCATACCGGTCAATGTACCCAATATGTTAAATATACTGCCAATTTTTCATTAATGGTAATCAAAAAGAGTGGCGATTATATAGGCAAACGACTCGCTGTACCTTATCTCCGGCAAAAAAAACAGGTATACTTGTTTTCGTTGTCCTCTTAGTGAAATGGATATAACGAGCCCCTCCTAAGGGCTAGTTGCAGGTTCGATTCCTGCAGAGGACGCCAATCTCTCATTACCTCGCATTACCTGATGTAACCAACAACTCAAAAAATCCTTATTTAAAGCCAAATTAGTGTAACCTACTGTTACCGTGCATAACTTGACTGTACCAGCAAAATGCGGGCATATTTTGGGGCATCATTTTAAACCCCACTCAGGATGCCCACATGCTAACGATAAAACAGATAGAATCAGCTAAGCCAAAAGATAAGCCATATCGCCTAGCTGATGGCGGAGGGTTGTTTCTTTTTGTATCAAAAACAGGCAGTAAGATTTGGCGTTTTAGGTACCGCAAAAATGGGAAAGAACAAACTTATGTTATTGGCTCATATCCAGAAGTACCGCTAATCACTGCCAGATTAAAACACGCTGAGGCTAAGTCTGTCCTTGCTAATGGTGGAGACCTCGAACCAGTCACACCAAAAAAGAAAGATAATGAATCCTCTGATACTTTTGCTGTTATTTATAATGAATGGTATCAATTCAAACAAGCTGTCTGGTCTGAAAGATACGCAAAAGAATTACAAAGCATGTTTCAGGCCGATATTCTACCTAGCATTGGTCATATGACAATGGACGAAATAGA
The DNA here is from genome assembly GCF_001037465.1 of Xenorhabdus khoisanae. GTDB lineage: Bacteria > Pseudomonadota > Gammaproteobacteria > Enterobacterales > Enterobacteriaceae > Xenorhabdus > Xenorhabdus khoisanae. Next base: position 8,632 of record NZ_LFCV01000151.1, on the reverse strand, counting down.
ACCAATGGTTCTACTCAAAGTGATCCGCCAGTTCGAAGAACGCGGCGCTATGGAAAGAGCAAGCAAGGCAAGGCGCAGATGTGGAGAAGTGTTCAGCTATGCAATCGTGACTGGCAGAGCGAAATATAACCCTGCCCCAGATTTGGCGGGCGCAATGACAGGGTACAAGAAGAAGCATTTCCCATTTCTGACAGCAGACCAAATTCCCGCATTTAATCAGGCACTGTCATCATATTCAGGCAGCATTATTTCAAGAGTTGCTACCCAAGTTTTACAGTATACAGCATTGCGCACAAATGAACTGCGTAGTATGAAATGGAGCAATGTCGATTTTGACAATAAACTCATTACAATAGAGCCTGAAATAATGAAAAACCGAAAAGTACATGTAGTTCCGATGTCAAATCAGGTTATTTCATTGCTAAAAAGCCTTCATCCTATGACGTCCTGTATTTCTAATTTTGTATTTGCTGGTAGAAATGACAAGAAAAAACCAATTTGCGAGAATGCCGTATTACAGGTGATAAGGCAAATTGGTTACGATGGAATCGCTAGTGGTCATGGCTTCCGCCACCAATTCAGTACCATCCTTAATGAGCATGGATTTAGCCATGATATAATTGAGCGTCAGCTAGCACATGCTGATCGCAATAGCATTCGCGGTATATATAATCACGCCCAATACCTAGATAAACGCCGAGAAATGATGCAATGGTTCGCTGACCATATTGACAAGATATCAGGGATAAAGTGGTAACTATCTAGAACAGTGCAACCGCCATCACTAAAGGGCGGAAATCTGCCCTTTAGCATATGGGAATCAGACAAACATTTGTCCGATTTGAAATCGGGAAATTACCACCATCTTTAAGATGTGATATCCCACCTTGGGTATAACGATTTCCATGATACATTTTACCCTCACAGGGTTGGAACTCAGTGACTAACGACGAATATCGTCGGTAGTGAGTCATAGGAAAGATAATCCATTGATTTTTATCATGACGCAAATTTGCGTCATCTACAGGCGGTGGAAATTCCAACCATCTTTGACACGCGAGATCTTGAATCTAAGCCGTCCGGTAAAAGCCTTATAAAACAACACAGCCAAAGTGAAGACCTCGAAAGAATCAAAGGGTTACTTAGGTGTGAGAAATTTTTCGCATACCCATCGGCTAAATTTTCAGCCAATGACTGAGCGGAAAGTTTCGTTGAATGACCGGACGAAGTGAGAACCACGGTAATAGGCCCTCTTAAACTCAAGGAATCCCCGTAGTTAATTTTCATCCCTCCGTTTGAAACGGAAGGATACTGAATTAAAGGTGAGAAATCCCACCTTTAGCTAAGTCGTTGATTTTGCTTATTTCCTGCACAGTGACGGAATTCAATTAAATCAATGGGTTAAAAGGGGGATAATTATCCTATTTACATAAGTGATTGATTTTACTTATTTCTATCACAGGAACAGAGAATAATGCAGTCAAGGGGTTAGGGGAAGGCCACGCAGTGCGCGGCCTTGTATTTAGAACGTAGCCCGGTGATTTATTCATCGCGCCAGTTGCAGTAGAAACGTTTGGTTTCGCCTGTTTGTTTTAATATATTGCCTAATTTTTCGGCATCATTAGTCGAGCTATTGTAATATAAAACACCATACGTGGAATTTGTTATATCTTTACTCCATTCGGAAGCTTTTCCGAGGTTATGAATTATATCATCGACTTTAACATAAAGATTTTTATTAAATAATTCCATTACTTTTTGAGTGTCAATTTCATCAAATGATACAGAAAAATGAATATAACCTGAATCTTGAATAATAGTATGGAATATTAACATATTCTTAATATCTGTCGCATTCTGAGTAATAATTAATGTACCCATAGGTTTTGCATCAGGATCACTTATTTTGTTTTCGCTTAAGTACCCATAATATTTAGAGTCTTCGTCAAACTCCGATTTAAGATCGAAAACCAACATATCACCTAACTCTTTAATCAGACTCCAATCACACGCCATCATATCTTCTTGTGTTGGCTGCCACGGTACAAAGTTACCATACTCATTGCGCAGATCGATATGGGTCAGGTAATCGTACTGAGTCCCAACGGCTACACCATCAACCGCATAAGCGCTATCTTTCTCTACGGTCAGGTCATTAACACGTGGAGTGATAGCCAGATACATCTCATTATTCCCTTAGCAATTCTTCCAAGCAGAACGGATAACACGCTTGCGTAGTTTTAATTGAATCAAAGCCCAAGAGAAAGAACCCACCGGCGCAATAAAGCAATCACACTGATAGTGTTTTGGATCGAATGGACATTCGTTTTCAGGCTTAATAACGTCAGACATACTATTTCCTTGTTTAATTATTAATTGCTGGACAGCCCGGATATATTAACGAGTGTTGATGGTTGAATAAATTGATTGGGGTTGTGTGGGTTGGTACAAGTAGGATATGGAATAATGCTACTTATATAAAAACCGTGAGACGGGTTAATTCTTTACCCATGGTTGTACAGCGTATAATTTCTATCCAGCCATACAATGAAAAAAGTGGAATCACGCCTATAACCAACCATGGGCTTCATACCACTGAACCTAAAAGCGATAAGGTTAACATCTTCTGTTATGTGCGCAGGGATGGAGGGTTTTATTGCCGTTCTATGGATTTTTTCAAATCCAAGCGCATGTCGATGTTGTTGCTTTATTTGACCCCATGTTAATTTGCTAAGCCGGAATAATTTGTCAGATAAAGCCGCCTTATCATCCCTTTCACAACTGCTTACACAGTAATTATCTTGCAGATATCTTAAAGAAAATTCTGGCGGCCTGTTTTCTGAATTATCGTTAAATTCAGGGCCAAGCTTAAGCCTGACAGATTTTTCCTGAACTTCCTGAGGCGCTTTTATTCTTTTAGGTTTTTTCTGTGCCATATTAATTTATACGAGTAAGAAAGTAATCCTTAAGCTCATTATGAGAAATAACCTGATATCCTACCCCTTCGATATCGTCCTCACCGGAAAACTCCAGCTCATCCTGACTGATATTGCGTTTTCCGCTGAACACCGCAAAGGTTAGGCCCCGCTCTTTCGCGGTCAGCAGAAACTTTTCGAATCCGTCAATCAGGACAGACAGTGCCCTGACAGCCTCCTGAGGGGACGATACCGCTAACCGGTGCTCTCGCCCGAATTGGGCACCCAAGACCCCGTACAACCTTATTATTCGTAGTGTGTTCATGATTTACTCCAACAAAAAACCCGCCGAAGCGGGTGGGTTCCTGTGACGCAGGGTAATGATTGTCCGTTCCTGCCAGTACCCACTATAGGGCACACGATGACTGAGTTGTCCGTACATATGGTGCAACATCAAGCCCTCACCGATATACACCCCGGCATGGTTAGGCTCTTTGGCCTGTACCTGCATAATGATCACATCCCCCACCTGTAATTCCCCGCTGCACTCCACAAATCCAGCCGCCGCATAGTTTTTCATATACAGGTTTTCACCGCGCTCCCACCAGCTCTCTGAGCGTTCAAAATCCGGGATATCAATATCACGCTCCAGCCGATACCAGTCACGCACAATGGCGTAACAGTCCCAGATACCATGCACGAACGGGCGACCAATGAGCGGCTTGATTCCCTCGGTTGGCATCAGCGTACGAATATCTCCTTCGGGCCAAGAGACGATCACCCACGGGATTTGTGACAGGTCACACTGGGCAATGTCTAATTGGCTAGGCTGTGTTGTGGCGTCGGGGTGACTGTGAACGATGGCAATAATCGTCCCTGTGTAGCCACATGGCGATTTACGATATAACCCACGCATACACCACGTGCAAAGGCTGTGTATCTGTCTGGTAGGAATTTGAATCCCCTGCAAGTCAGCAGGTGAAGACAGCGCAAACTGAACGCTTTCATTGTCCTCATGGGTTTTGCTATCGATATAGTAGACGTCGATCTTCTCCTGTGTGGGGTCAGCTTCTGAATTACCCTCCGGGAAGTTACGCGCATCCAGATAATGCGCAAACGTCATACGAATAGTGACACGCGCTTGAGCCATATTCTGATAAGCCAGACACATTGCGCTAATGGTGCCATCAAGGTTAGCCACAGTGAGTGTGGACGAAGTTGAACGACCATCGCTATTCACCTCCAACCCCTCGACCTTGACAGGCCAAGGTTTATACTCCACGCCCTGCCACCAGATAGATTTAATCGGTAAGCTGTCTATATCGCCTTCCAATTCCTTTTCTGTATAAGGAGTGGGGTAATTATGGAAGTACAGTTCTGGCCCACCAAAGGCGGAACCATCAACAGAAAACAAAAGAATCTTATTCCCCGACTCAAGGCGTTGGAGATCTGCATTAATTTTCATGCGCTGAATGCCTGTTCAAATGTTGCTGATATTTTCATAACACCACCTGCCATAGGGAGCATGGTTATTGAATCTGCCTTGACTCGATATAACCCTTTCTCCCCAAATGGCGGCGTCCAGATAAATGACTTTAAGGTGTGCCTACGGATAAACTGGAAGATAGGCATTACTTCTTCTTTAAGTCCGGTGTAGGAGTAAGGCCAAGACTGGGTTTCGGGGTTAATCCCGTCAGCGGATACCTGTTTATAGCCATCACCAAACTCAACGACTTTAATTCGGTGTTTAAATTCACCACTGGGTGAGTCTTGAATTTGGGTTCGCCATTTAAATTCTTCAATAGCCATGTAAGTACCTATAAAAGAAAAAACCGCAGTTAAGCGGCATTAGAAATGAAAAACCCGCGCGGGGCGGGTTAGTTATAATTTATCAAAAATATTACAAACCAAGCTCTGAGTGAGAACCCAGACGAACAAGACGTAATATGTCAGCATTGGGCTTCTGATAAATTAGTATCAAATCAGGCCTAATGTGACAGTCCCGAAAATCCTTCCATTCCCCAGAAAGGGCATGATCGCAATATTTCGGTTCCAGCAAGCTATCGGAGGACAATAATTCAATTACTGTCGTAAGTGCATCATCAAGAATTTCCCGATGACGACCTTTCTTCTCTCTTTTGTAGTCTCTCCTAAACTGGCTTGTGTAGTCAGTCGTCCGCATTGAGATCAGCCATTAAGTCTTTAACTGTAGAAAATGACTTACCGCCGCCTTTACGAGACTCTTTCATTGCAGCTATTGTTGTCTCATTCGGTATCAAAGGTTCAAACGGCAACACTTTTTCTCTTGCTACTCGCGTTAACATCATACGAACAGCATCTGAGACAGTCAGCCCCATCGCAGCCAAAACAGCCGCCGCTTCTTCCTTAATCTCACCGTCGATACGAGCCTGAACTAACTGGTTTGCAGCCATGATAAAACCCCTCACTGAATTACATTGTAATTCAATTGTAGTTTAATGAATGTCTATTATCAACTTAATGGGTGAAAAATAGCCACGAGAAAGGGGTTGGTTTTAGCCATCCTTGGCTTGATGCTAGGTCTTGAATCATCCGCTAGAGCAGTTTAGATAAATCGATATCATACACCGCTAACCATGCTGTGGCAGGCCATGATCTCACCGTGCCATATCGTTCATCGGGCGCAGTATGAGGTTCTATTTTGTTTTCCTTGCACCATTTCTTCAGGGGTTGCCATCTAAACTTTCTTTCCGTGGCTCTTTCAACAGCTAACACTGTTGCACGGCTTTTACTTTCACCTAAACGCTCTGCCAGTTTATTCCGCTCACGAACCGCAACCGAAGCGGTTGCCATTGCAGTAGCCTCGCGCCTGTGACCAATCCATGCTTTTGTTTCGATAGCTCTGTCGCGTTCCGCAGCAATTACCACTTTTTCCTTTTCAGATTTCAGAAGCGATTCCAATGCCTCAATATAGTTGCTGGGTAAAATCTTTCCTTCTTGCAATCGCCTTAATTTTTCCAGAACAGAGCGGCGGACAGCTTTTGATTCACGCATACCAACAAGAGTCATTTGCTCCATCGTAAGTGTATAACCTTTAACCTTGCGTGTTGCTCCCTGAGTAGTGGTCACGTAAAAAGTTTCCGCGCCCCCTAAATCATCAAGTTCATCCTCAATACGAGCAATAAAATGACGATTCTCAACTTCTTTTTCACCCGCAGAGATTCGAGCTGGATTGATAATTTCATTCAAGAAGTTAATGCTTGACATAGTGACAGCGGCTGTTTGGTTTGCTAAAGTCAGATCCAACATTTGTATTCTCCTTCCAATAGGAAGCCAAAAGCCAGTAGCGAAAATGCTGGCTTTTTTATTTGGTTTAATTAGGTAGAAAAAATCCATGCGAAAACGCCCGATGCAAAATAATTGCATAGGTTAATTACGTGGTTTTAAATTTTGGGATTAGTAAAGATTAGTGCTTAAGTCATAGAATTATTCATTCACATCATAATTTGCATATGAAAATATAATGAAAACATTAATTCTAGGATGGCTTGTGCTTTTTCAGCACAGAGATGTTAAAGAACAAACTTACTTAGACTCCCCACACGGGCGGGGCATTAATTGTAACGGGCTTGTGGTTTATAACCAATCCGTTTAAAGAGAATTGTTTGCTCCAAAAAAGCCTAGAGCGTTCCGATATAATGTGTACTTTGTCAGCACACTTAATTTGTTTAAAGAGCAAGTCAGGAATAATAACCTCCTGCTCAGGAGGGTGTCCCAACACATATTCAGGACTGGCACTCACCGAGTTTTAAAGAACTGCACACATATTAGTGCTCAACCGGGTAATAAGCTAGCACACTCGAAAAGAATATTCCAACTGCAAAAAAGCCCTGTAAGGGGCTTTTCTTGGCTTTCAAGTAAATTATTATTGTTCTTTTTTACAGTTAGTTAGCTGCTGCATTATGCCGTCACGTGGGCTACCAACCGAAAGTGTAGCTATAGCGTATTTAGGGAAAAAGGTTTCATTGAATTCACCATCATCATATTTAAACATCTGTTCTGACATTAGCTTCCTGCCATCCGGTGTTACTGACGGTACGGTCATAGTCATTTCATGTCCAACGTAATCACCTGACTTCATTCCATGAATGATCATAACTCCATTGCTAAAAGTCATTCTGGCTTTCGCTGTCCCCAGAGGAAAAGAATATTCACTTCCTTGGTCTGCTGCTACATAATTCATTAGTCGACCTATTTTACAGGTATATACTCCGTTATATTTACTATAATCAGTATCACATCCTGTTAAAATAAGCATTAATGCCATAAGTAGCTTTTTCATTTTATCCCTTTCATTCTGGCAATAATGGTATTTCTTGATTCCCAAAAAACAATAGCCCATTACAGGGCTATATTATTACATTGAGATTAGATTCTCTGACAAAAGTTTAAAAAACATAATTACAAAGACAACAATAGCACCAATGATTATTAGCTTTTTGTTTTTCATTTTTTCTCCGGGAAGTTTTCGTGTAACAAATTTGAGGCGCAATAATATTACAGAAAAACAGACAATAAAAAAGCCCCTATGGGCTGTCCTGCACCTTAATCGTTGATGTTCAACTTTCGGGGCGTTCATGATGGGTTATTAATAAACAAACTCGAGCTTAAAGCCCAGACTTGCTGGGCTATGTCAATGCATAAGACATTACTTATAGTAACTATTTTTTCATTTCAGTCATATTTTTATCATATTGACCTTGTATATAGTTAAATGCCTCTACTGTTTTACTACAATCTTTTGTGTGTTCATTATTACGAACGCAACTAGCATAGTTCAGTGAAATCACCCCCGAAATTGCAGTAATGTTTTCCAATTGCCATCGGCAAAATTCAGGATCAGTATGTTGAGAGCAGACATCATTTATCGCTTCAATAATAAAATCTTTATCTGGTTGTTCGGCTTGAACTACCATTGGTAGTAGTAACACTACGGATCGTTGATGTCATCAAATGACATATTCGGCCACGCCACTTTAAGATTTTCCTGTTTGGCTATTTTTGCCACCAGCGTCCGAATAGTGTTATTTATTGTTAACTGGTTCATGATTTTGTCTCCGTAACAACATCACTAAAGAACTTCTGAAATTCCTGTGCTGTTACTGCAATCATGCGATTGGGTGCTTGCAGGGGACGCCAATCTCTCAACTAAATTCATTGAATCCCCTCTTAAAAATTACAAAAAACCTTAAATATCAAATAATAATGTTAGTCCAAATCTAGCTGAAATGAAGTATGTACCATAACAGAGTAGATGGTAAACACCCCAAATTAAGTTTCCTCCAAATACGAAGTTGTAAATTATTAAGATATAACATTTATCATCAGATAACACATTGTGCTAATTTTTCATCTATTTTCAGCATATATTAACAGAAATACACCTAATAAATAATAAGTAGATAAAAAGCCAATACCATTGATTTATATTTTTCGTTATAGTTAAACAAATTAGACATGATAATTTTTTAACTTGATAAATCCTACATGAAAATAGCGATATTACGACGAAATGGGCTTGGTGATCTTATCTGCACTCAGCCATTAATAAAATTTTTGCAGAAAAAACATCCAAACTCAGAGATCAGCTTATTTATTGATGCAGAAAATACTGAACTTGCTCATTATTTATGCCATGATATAAACATAAATATTATTCCTGTCTCTTATACACATCT
>NZ_LFCV01000150.1 GCF_001037465.1 Xenorhabdus khoisanae | reverse complement strand
TTTAGTAATAGTATCAATGTATAAATTGAACAACAATCACATTATTAGTAAGTTTTTCATAAATAACTTAGACACTCATCACATTAATTTTTTTGATAGTTATTCTGGACTATCTCTACCGTCTCCCCCTCCTTTACCTCTTGGTCTGTCAAATTTTACAAAATTGTATACTTCTTTAACCAGAAAGCGAACTGGATCGGCGCTTGTGATTGTCATATATCTTTTTTCTTCATAGATAGGCATTTCCTTTTTTATTAGCGCTTAATTTTGATAATTCTTTTTTCAAATTAAGCCAAGGATAATAAATTATCTTCGTTCATTAACAAAAATAATGTTTCTCATGTAGAAATCAGCATGTAAGACTTCCACCTCTTTCTCTGAGAAAGCTTCTTCCAGGCTACCGTTATTAAGATTTATATCCAGTCTGGATAGGAGATAGATTTGACCTTCTTAGCTAAATCTTTAGTAAAGTGAAGAAAAAAGAAATTGAAACGCAGAGTTAATTTTATAAATTATGCTTATAAATTCTACCTCAGAAACAAACCCACAATTAAGGCAGCACTCTTAAGATATAACCCATGACAAACATACTATCTATCTTGATAGATCCTTACTTTGGAGCCGAATATGAATAATGAAACTCATGTGGAAATTGACGAATCTCTATTTAAATTATCTGAAAATGGATTAACAAATGCTGAACGAGGAAAAGCCCTGACAGAACTGGATTCGTATGTAAAGCAAACACGTGAAAAATTTCTTGGCTATCAAACCAACCAAGAATTCCACTATTCATCGGAACTCAGCCAATATTTGGATGTTCAGTTAAATAATGTCGGCGACCCTTTTATGACAGGCAACTTCAGACTCAACTCGAAGTTTGTTGAGCGTGCCGTACTGGATTATTTTGCTAAACTTTGGAACGCACCTGACAGAAATAGCTCCACTCCAGGTGAGGGCTACTGGGGCTATGTGTTGTCAATGGGAAGCACTGAAGGGAATTTATATGCACTGCGCAATGCGCGTGACTATCTGGCCGGAAAAGTTCTCTGGGTTGATTCGAATCCAAACAATAATGAAGGGACGTTCATAGGTGGTAACGATAACTCGCATACGCCAATACTTTTTTACTCCGAAGATACACATTACTCAATTGATAAAGCAAAAGATATTTTGCTACTCCCCACTTTCGCTAAAGTAGGGGAGTCTCTTTATCCGGGGCAATGTCCCATCGAGACAATTGATGGGAAATGGCCAACAAAGGTCCCGTCCCTTCCAACGGGATCTATTGATCTGACTAAGCTTAGTGTATTAGTGGATTTTTTTGCATCACGTGGTTACCCCATAGCAATAAACTTCAACTATGGAACCACTTTTAAAGGTGCACTTGATGATGTGAGCGGCGCGATTGATCTGCTATTACCAATACTTGAGCGGTATGGCCTTAAAGAACGGACTCTTGAAGTTACTCTGGAAAATGGCGAAATTGTTAAAAGTACTCGGAATGGCTATTGGTTTCACATTGACGGTGCTTTGGGGGCTGTATATGGTCCGTTTTTAGAGAAAGCGAGAGAGCAGGGAATAGATATTGGAGAGGGGCATCTTCCTTCATTTGACTTCAGAAACCCAATTCATTCTATCGTGACCAGCGGACACAAAGAAATGGGTGTTCCATGGCCTACAGGCGTTTATCTAACAAAACAAAAATATCTGCTGAGTTTCCTGAGTGTAGATTATATAGGCGCTCAGGACTCCACACTGGCGGGTTCGCGAAATGGTTTTTCGGCCCTGATCCTTTGGCACTATCTGGCTAAATGCTCCTATCAAAACCAGATTGAGAAAATCGTACATCAACTCCAGATGAGCGAGAGCGCTTATCAGAAATTGCAGGCATTAAGTGCTGAACTTGGTCGTGATCTTCACGTCCATCGCTCGCCACTTTCCCTCAGCATTCTGCTCCTTTGCCCTAACGACGACATTGTTGAAGAGTTTTCTCTTTCTACTGAGAGAAAAAATGGCATTGAGTATGCACATCTTTTCATTATGGAACATGTGACGGATGAGATGTTCAACAAGCTCATAGATGCGTTACGCCAGGATGGTGCCTTTGACAGAACAGGAACCCTAAATAATCTGTCAAAACTCATCACCCCCGGGAACTGGATTCCGCTAAATTGCATGAACAAGATTAAGGCGCTTGGTGAGGAATTAGGCTAACTCTATGACTATCTCTTAGTCACAAATGCACAAACAGGAAACCACCAAATTGATATGCGTTGGCTGAACGAAGGGCGCACTGACCTGCAAAGGGGATTATGTACTGGGTTCGTGCCGTAGCTCAACCAACGACATTCTTATTATCACCCCAGAGCAAATAATTCTGGGGTGGCAGGAGTAGGTTAGGTCAGTGAGCCTTAATGTCTGAACAGGAGCGATCCTGTCTCCTGCTCCATTTTATATGCACAGAGTATGCGGCCCCCTATTCCCGGTTGCTTCAATGAGCATCGAGCTACACATTTCGCATATTGTAGAGGGTGTAGAAAAAGAGGCGCACAAACATAGGCATAAGTTTGCATTGAAGCCAAAAGAGTAGTGCCTGCCAACAGGCAAAGAAGAATGAATTTTTTCATTTTATTCTCCATATTTCACTTACTGCATTACTATTACAACAACTGATAAACCTAATAAACCCATTTCCACCCAACAACAAGCGAATAATACTTAACAATGAGTTACTCTCTGAAACTAAAATAAATATTTCTGTGTCCATTCCCTGAGTGGCTACAGGAATACCTAAACCATCACATCCCGTGGTGGCATTTTTGTATCTGAGTTTCACCGCGCACCGCAGCGCCAATCTAAACGTCGAGCCTTTATTTAGAAATGAACCTTTGAGGAGTCAGCTATGCCTGATGCTACTCGACAGGTTGATATCCTATTGCGGCAAAGGTTCATTCCCTAAGTAAGGATAAGCATCGTGAGTAACATCATTCCATTTGAGTATGACGGTCACCCTATTCGCTTTAATGAAGAATGACTTGTTGAACCGCTTCCAGTTTAAATTCAGCGGAATATTGACGTCTGGGCTGTTTCATTTTCATGTTGATACCTCACATTGCTATTAATCAGAATAGCGGGCTTGTGAGGTGTCCCAAATTCATATACCACTGCGGTATATTGAAAAACACCAATATTAAAAAAGCATCTAAAAAAATCCGGTATCAATAATAGATACCGGATTTTTATAGTAAGATTAACTTATTCAATATTTAATACTATTGCTCTGCCGATGTCAGAATATCAATTTCCCCGATCCGCTGCTGAGGGTTAACCACCATGGCTTGTAATACAGTGAGCAAACAGTCAATGTGTCGTTCTATGGTCGATTGATCAAACAGGGCCGGGGCATAATTTATCGCCCCGACAATCGCGCCATTCTCCTCAAAAAACTCTATTTCGAGATCACAGTTGATAATATTTAAATCATGAATAACCGATGACACTGTCAGCCCCGGTAGTGTCCAGTCGGGATCTTCATAATCCTGCCAGGCAAACATCACCTGGAACAATGGTGTATGGTCTAGACGGCGTGACGGTTGCACAATTTCCACCACTTGCTCAAACGGCAAATCCTGATGTGCCTGTGCCCCTAACGTGGTTTGCCGGACTTGTGCCAGCAACTCCGCCACGGTCAGTTCACCCGAGGCTCTTGTGCGCAACGCTAGTGTATTCACGAAGAATCCAATTAAAGGCTCCACTTCCTGACGGCTGCGGCCAGAACTGGGGGTTCCGATAATGACATCTTCCTGACCGGACAAACGCGATAAGACCACCGTCCAGGCAGATAATAGTGTCATAAATAAGGTGACACTGTGCTGCGCACTCAGGCGTTTCAGGGCGGCCATTAATTCCACATCCAAATTGATGGGTAAAACCTGCCCGACAAACGACTGCTCAGGCGGGCGTGGCCGGTCTGTAGGCAAATCCAGCAGAGCCGGTACGTCAGCCAGCGTTGTGCGCCAATAGTCAGATTGCGCCTGCATACGTTCAGCGGAAAACCACTGGCGCTGCCAGGCGGCGTAATCCGGGTACTGGATCGCCAGCGCGGGTAAAGGATCAGGTTGTCCGGCCAGAAAAGCCGTATAGAGCATGTTCAGTTCATCTATCAGTACCTTCACTGACCAGCCATCGGAAATAATATGATGCTGGGTCAGCAAAAACTGATATTCGTTATCCGCCAGCCGGATAAGCATCGTTCGAACAAGCGGACCATGGCTGAGATCAAATGGCGCAGACACCTCCTCAGTGCGCAGTCGTTCCAACGCTGTTTCGGCATCCGGGCACTCTCGCAGGTCATGATGAACCAACGGCAATCCGCGGTCTGACGCCAGCAGGTGAACCTGAGGCTGACCGTCAACGGAAACAAAGACAGAGCGCAGCGCTTCATGGCGGGCAAATAACACATTCAGTGCCTGCTGCCAGGCTGCGATATCCAGTTGACCACGCAAATGCAACACGAGCGGCATATGATAGCGCTCACTAACGCCCTCAAACTGAGTCAGGGACCACAAGCGCTGTTGAACGAATGACAGCGGCAGTCCCTCCTCACGGGAGACGGGCATGATGGGGGGCAATGTGTTTTGTTGATCAAATGTGCTTTGTTGATCAAACCGGCTATGGAGTCTTTCAGCAAGGGCAGCCAAAGAAGGGGAACTAAACAGTTCACTCAGTGGCAATTCCATTCCTAAAGCGGCTATCCCGTTCATCACCCGCATCGCCAGCAATGAATGTCCGCCCAGCGCAAAGAAATTATCATGCCGGCTGATCGGTTCAGTTCCCAAGACTTCCCGCCAAATCGCTGCTAACGCGATTTCCATTTCCCCCTGCGGGGCTTCATAGGTTTGCCGGACAAAGGCGTCTCCATCCGGTGCTGGCAGTGCCCGGCGATCCAGTTTGCCGTTCGGGGTTTGTGGGAAGCTGTCCAGACGCACAAAAGCCGCTGGCACCATATAATCCGGCAAAACCGCGCTCAGGTGAGTACGCAGGTTATTGACCAGCGCTTCATCCGCTTCCGCCACGACATAGGCCACCAGCCGTTTACCCTGCCCGTCATCCAGTGCCAGCACGGCTGCCTCATGCACCGCTGGGTGTTCCAGCAAACGGGTTTCAATTTCCCCCAGCTCTATACGGAACCCACGAATTTTCACCTGATGGTCGTTACGGCCGAGGAATTCCAGATTGCCGTCTGGCTGGTAACGGGCCAGATCCCCCGTGCGATACATGCGAGCGTCAGATACCGGACTAAAGGGGTCGGGAATAAAACGTGCTTCACTTAATGTTGGTTGGTTCAGATAACCCCGCGCAACCCCCACGCCACCAATATAGATTTCCCCCACGCAGCCTAACGGTACGGGTTGCCCGTTGCTGTCCAGCAGATAAACGCGGGTATTTCTGAGTGGCCGGCCGATAGCGCGGTCATCATCTGGGGAGAGGATTTCCTGACAGGTGGCTGTGACGGTATTTTCCGTCGGACCATAGGCGTCTAATAACCGGGGACGATGACCTTCCTGTGCAAACCAGTCCTGAAGGGCTTTTTTCTGGACAGCCTCGCTGCCAATAATAATCAGTCTGAGCGCGTCAGGCAGCACTAATCCCTGCTCTCTGGCCGCCAGTTCAGACCAGAATAACGTGGGCAGGAACATCACCGTAATACGGTTCTTCCGGGCTAAGGCAATAAATTCCGGCATGGATGCCAGCCAGCTATCATCGCGAATGACCAGTGTGGCACCGCTACATAATGATGAAAAACATTCCTCGACGGAGACATCAAAGGCAAACGCCGCAAACTGCAACACCCGATCCTGCGCCGTCACGCCATAAAGTTCATTGACGCCCAGCGTACGTTGATAAATCGCCTGATGCTCCACCATTACTCCTTTCGGCTGTCCGGTGGAGCCGGAGGTATAAATCACATAGGCCAGATGTTGTGGCGTTAATGCTGAAACCTGTGGGTTACTGTCCGGTTGTTCAGGCTGCTTTGTCGGGTCAAGAACAGTCAACTCAGCCAGTACCTCATCACCCAATATGGACTGACCGACCCTATCCGCCACTACCACGGATGGAGTACTGTCACTCAGGATATAGGCCAGACGCTCTGCCGGATAGGTGATGTCCAGTGGCACATAGGCACCACCGGCTTTCAGTACTGCCAGAAGTGCGACTACCATGGCTGGTGAACGTGCCACACATATAGCGACCCGTTGCTCCGGCTCTACCCCCGACTCAATCAACTGATGCGCCAGCCGGTTAGCGCGGGCATTTAATTCGGCATAACTCAGGCGTTGTCCCTGATACTCCAGCGCCGTGGCCTCCGGGGTCTTTTGCGCCTGCTGTTCAAACAACTGATGAATACACAAGGCCTCAGGGTAGGCGGTTTCCGTCCCGTTCCAGATGTTCAGCAATAAGGTACGCTCCGCTTCCGGCAGGATTTCCAATGCCCGCACCAGCATCTCCGGGGTGTGCTCCAGCGCGTCGGCCAGACTTTCCAGCGCCTGCTGCATATAGCCGCATACCCGTTCCGGGTCAAACGGCAGCACCACACTTGCCGTCAATCCCAAGGCGTCACCAAAATCTTCCACCGACAGCCCAAAGGGATAGTTGGTTCGTCCCTCTCCGTCTAAAAACTCAATGCCTTCCAATGTTTCATCCGACGGCTCTGAGAAACTATTGTGCCGGTAATTCAGCAGGGCGCTAAAGAGGGGAGTGCCACGTTCAACCCCGCTACACTGCTGGGCCAGCGCCAGTGAAGCATGCTCATGGGCTAATAGTCCTGCCAGCCGGCGATGGGCGGCCTGTACACTGTCCCGTACCGGGGTGTCATCTATATCCAGCCGTAACGGCAAGGTATTGATAAACAATCCCATTCCGCCATCTGTTCCTTCTCCTCCCGTCATGCGCCCAAACAGCACGGTACCGAACACCACTTTTTCCTGTCCGCTGGTGCGCGACAACACCTGTGCCCAGGCCAGATGGCACAAGGCGGCCAGACTGACGCCAAAACGCCGAGCCTGATTGCGCAGACGGTCATTCAGCTCAGGTGCCAGCAGCCGGTAAAATTCCATTTCCTGAGAACCATCAAGATGGACCTCTGCCAGCCCGAACGGCAATGTTGGCTCCTCCACTTCCGCCAGCATCTCTGTAAAGAAACGGGTGTGGGCTTCCTGACCCACACCCAACCGGACCTGCGCCACCAGATTGCGGAACGGCACAGGCGCAGCCAGACTCGCCTCTTGTCCTGTCAGGTAGGCCTGAACTTCACGATGCATCACTTCCGCCGTTTCATTGTCGCCAATCATATGATGTTGCAATTCCAGCAAGAACCAGCGTCCATCCGTTTCCTGAGCAACCACAAAGTGCAGTAGCGGAGCCTGATTCAGGTCAAGACGATAATGGCCGGGATCAAAACGTCGGCTTAACTGGTTAATGACCGGGCCGTCAGTCGGATCCAGTGTCAGCTCTGTTACTGGCAAGGGGGCATGACGCCAGACGACCTGCACCGGCACGGACACGCCTTGCCAGACAAACGCGGTGCGTAAAATATCGTGACGCTCAACCACCCGTCGCATCGCCGCCAGATAACGATCCAGCAACAAACGGTCAGCAAACACTATCTGCCCGCTCATCAGGTACGTATCCCCTTCCCGTGACAGTATGTGGTGGAACAAAATACCGTCCTGCAACGGCGATAACGCGTAGATATCCTGAATATTCGCTACGCCACCCGGTACTTGTCCGACAATGAGGTCAATATCTGCCTGCGTTAAATCTACCAGCGGTAACATCGCCGGAGTCAGTTGTTTCGTCGCAGGGGTAATTACATTAGGCGGGATTTCGATGGTCTGATGCCCTCCCAACGTTTGTGCCAGATCAGACAGCACCGGCGACCGGAACAAATCCCGTACCCTCAGTGTTAATCCCAACTGACGCAGGCGTTCAATCATGCGCACTGCGAGCAATGAATGACCACCCAGCGCAAAGAAGCTGTCATGTCGGCTGACCTGTTCAATGCCCAGTAATTCCCCCCAAATTGCCGCCAGCGCCATTTCAGCTTCCCCCTGCGGGGTTTCATAGGCCTGCCGGGCAAAGGCATCTCCATCCGGTGCGGGTAGTGCCCGACGATCCAACTTACCGTTCCGGGTCAGTGGGAAAGCATCCAGTCTGACAAACGCTGACGGTATCATATATTCAGGTAAGCAAGCTGACAGATGCAAACGCAAATGGTGAGCAAGTTCTTCTTCTTTATCTGCGACCACATAAGCGACCAGACGTTTATCTCCCTCTTTGCTATAAGTGTCCACCAGTGACTCCCGAACGGACGGGTATTCCATCAGACGCGCTTCTATTTCTCCCGGCTCTATACGGAATCCCCGGATCTTCACCTGCTGATCATTACGTCCTATATAAACCACGTTACCATCCGGCAGATAACGGGCAAGGTCGCCTGTCCGATACATGCGGGCACCCGGGATCGCTGAGAACGGGTCATTCAGGAAACGCTCTGCACTCAGCTCCGGCCGGTTCAAATAACCACGCGCTATCCCTACACCACCGATATAAAGTTCACCTTCCACACCCAGCGGCACTGGCTGACCCTGTGCATCTAGCAGATAGATACGTGTATTGTTTATTGGACGGCCGATAGGGATCTCCTCCCCCTGATAATCTGGTGGACAATTCCATGCCATTACCGCAACGGTGGCTTCAGTTGGGCCATAAATATTAAAGGTGTTGTACCTGCCCGCTAACGATTGCAATAGTGCAGAACCCAGTGCTTCCCCTGCAAATATCAAGGTTAAATGAGTTTGTAACGGGGGAAGTTCATGGGCATTCTGAAGGACAGCGGGAGGTAAAGTCAGATGGGTAATACGATGTTCATCCAGATAATTCCACAAGGCATGCCTATCATAGCGTACATCATCTGACAGGATATGGAGGGCGGCACCCGCACCATAAGCCATCACAATATCCGCAACGCTGGCGTCAAAACTGATGGACGCAAATTGTAAAACCCGGCTATTCGGTTTAACACCTAAGCGGGCAATATGGTCGATTGCCAGATTTATTGCGCCACGATGTTCCACCATCACCCCTTTGGGCATACCAGTAGTCCCTGAGGTATAAATCACATAGGCCAGTTGTCCTGAATTCAGTGATAATACCTGAGGATTGCTGTCCGGTTGTGCCCAATCAGTATCCGGTTCTAATACCTTCAACCCCTTCAATGCGTCCTGACCCAAAGCAGTGCGCCCTATCGCATCTGCCACCACTATTGCAGGGGTTGCATCACTTAAAATATTACTCAGGCGTTCACCCGAATACGCAGGATCAAGCGGAACGTAAGCGCCTCCGGCCTTCAATATAGCCAACAACCCTATCATCATTGACGCAGAACGGGAGACGCAAAGCGCAACACATTGTTCCGGTATCACTCCCTGTGCAATAAGCTCATGAGCCAACCTGTTTGACCGCCTGTTCAATTCGGCATAACTCAGTGTTTCAGCCCCGCACACCAGTGCTGTTGCATTCGGTGCTCTTTGCACCTGTTGCTCAAACAACTGATGAATACACAACATCTCAGGATAAGGGGTTTCCGTCGCGTTCCAGGTTTCCAGCAACAACCTGCGCTCTGCTGGTGTCAGGATGTCAATTTCCCCGATCCGCTGTTGGGGGTTCGCTACCATGGCCTGCAACACAGTGTGCAAATAGTCAATGTGTCGTTCCATGGTTGTTTGATCAAACAGGGCCGTAGAATAATTTAAAGCACCTGCAATCCTGTCGCCCTCCTCAAACAGCCCCAGCTCGAGATCAAATTTGACAATCTCCATATCCTGATCAGCCGGTGATACGGTCAGTCCCGGCAGTGTCCAGTCGGTATGTTCATTGTTTTCCCAGGAAAACATCACCTGAAACAGGGGCGTATGAGCCAGCTGGCGTAGTGGTTGTGCAATTTCCACCACCTGCTCAAACGGCAAATCCTGATGCGCCTGTGCCGCTAACGCGGTTTGCCGGACCTGCGACAGTAATTCTGCCACCATCAGCTCACCCGAAACCCCCGTGCGCAACGCCAGTGTATTGACAAAGAAGCCAATCAGAGACTCCACTTCCTGACGGCTGCGGCCTGAACTGGGGGTTCCGATAATGACATCCTCCTGACCGGATAAACGCGATAAAACTACTGCCCAGGCGGAGAACAGCGTCATAAATAAGGTGACACCATGCTGCGCACTCAAACGTTTTAGCGCGGCCGTTAGCTCCGCATCCAAATTGATGGGCAAAATCTGCCCGACAAACGACTGCTCAGACGGACGGGGCCGATCTGTAGGCAAATCCAGCAAAACGGGGGCGTCAGCTAGTGTTGTACGCCAATAATCAGATTGCACCTGAATACGTTCAGCGGAGAGCCACTGACGCTGCCAGACCGCATAATCAGGATACTGGATCGCCAATGGTGGCAAAGGATCCGGTTGCCCGGCCAGAAAAGCACTATAGAGCGTGTTCAGTTCATCTATCAGCACATTGACCGACCAGCCATCGGAAACAATATGATGCTGGGTCAGCAAAAACTGATATTCGTTATCCGCCAGCCGGATAAGCACCGCCCGGATAAGTGGATCATGGCTGAGTTCAAATGGTGCCGACATTTCCTCAGCACACAATTGTTCCAGTACTGCTTCGGCATTCGGGTGTTCACGCAGGTCATGCTGAACCAATGGCAATCCTTGGTCTGCCGCCAGCAGGCGAACCTGAGGCTGACCATCTACAGCAATGAAGACAGAGCGCAGCGCTTCATGGCGGGCAAATAACGCATTCAGTGCCTGCTGCCAAACCGCGATATCCAGTTGACCGCGCAAACGCAACGCAATGGGAATATGATACGTTTCACTGGCACCTTCAAACTGAGCCAAGAACCATAAGCGCTGTTGAGCGAATGACAGCGGCAGTATCCCCTCATGGGAGACGGGCATGATGGGGGGCAACACGCTACCTTGTTGATCAAACCGGGCCTGAACCGCCTCGGCAAGAGCAATCAAAGAAGGGGAGTTAAACAGCGTACTCAGCGGCAATTCTCCCCCTAAAACTGCGATCCGGTTCATGACCCGCACCGCCAGCAATGAATGGCCGCCCAAGGCAAAGAAATTATCATGCCGGCTGATCTGCTCAATGCCCAGTAATTCACCCCAAATCGCCGCTAACGCAATCTCTATTTCTCCCCGCGGGGCTTCATAGGTTTGCCGGGCAAAGGCGTCTCCGTCCGGTGCCGGCAATGCCCGGCGATCCAGTTTGCCGTTCGGGGTTTGTGGGAAGCTGTCCAGACGCATAAAGGCCGCCGGCACCATATAATCCGGCAAAACCGCGCTCAGGTGAGTACGCAGGTTGTTGACCAGCGTCTCATCGGCTTCCGCCACGACATAGGCCACCAGCCGTTTACCCTGCCCGTCATCCAGTGCCAGCACGACCGCCTCATGCACTGCCGGATGTTCCAGCAACCGAGTTTCAATTTCTCCCGGTTCAATACGGAAACCCCGAATTTTCACCTGCTGATCATTGCGGCCCAGAAATTCCAGACTACCATCCGGCAGGTAACGGGCCAGATCCCCGGTGCGGTACATCCGGGCACCCGATATTGGGCTAAAGGGGTCAAGAATAAAACGAGCTTCACTTAAGGACGGCTGGTTCAGATAACCCCGCGCAACCCCCACGCCACCAATGTAGATTTCCCCCACACAGCCTAACGGTACGGGTTGCCCGTTGCTGTCCAGCAGGTAAACGCGGGTATTTCTGAGTGGCCGGCCGATAGCGCGGTCATCGTCTGGGGAAAGAACTTCCTGACAGGTGGCCGTGACGGTATTTTCTGTCGGACCATAGGCGTTTAATAACCGGGGACGATGGCCCTCCTGTGCAAACCAGTCCTGAAGGGCTTTTTTCTGGACCGCCTCGCTGCCAATGATAACCAGCCTGAGCGCGTCAGGCAGTGCTAATCCCTGCTCTCTGGCTGCCAGTTCAGCCCAGAATAATGTCGGCAGGAACATCACCGTAATACGGTTTTTCCGGGCTAAGGCAATAAATTCCGGCATGGACGCCAGCCAGCTATCATCGCGGATCACCAGCGTAGCACCGTGACATAATGAGGAGAAACATTCCTCGACGGAGACATCAAAGGCAAACGCCGCAAACTGCAATACCCGATCCTGCGCCGTCACGCCATAAAGTTCATTGACGCCCAGCGTACGCTGATAAATCGCCTGATGCTCTACCATTACCCCTTTCGGCTGACCGGTAGAGCCGGAGGTATAAATCACATAGGCCAGATGCTGTGGTGTTAATGCCAGAACCTGCGGGTTGCTGTCCGGTTGATCCGGCTGCATCGTCGGGTCAAGAACGATCAACTCAGCCAGTACCTCGTCATCCAATATGGACTGTCCGGTATCATCCGCCAATATTACGGATGGAGTGCTGTCGTTGAGGATATACGCCAGCCGCTCTGCCGGGTAGGTGATATCCAGCGGCACATAAGCACCACCGGCTTTCAGTACCGCCAGCAATGACACCACCATGATCGGTGAGCGTGTCACACAAATAGCGGCCCGTTGCTCCGGTTTTACTCCTAACTCAATCAACTGATGCGCCAGCCGGTTAGCACGGGCATTTAATTCGGCATAACTCAGGCATTGTCCCTGATACTCCAGTGCCGTGACTTCCGGGGTCTTCTGTGCCTGCTGTTCAAACAACTGATGAATACACAAGGCCTCAGGATAGGGGGTCTCCGTCACATTCCAGGTTTCCAGCAACAATCTGCGCTCTGCCGGTGTCAGGATATCAATTTCCCCGATCCGCTGTTGGGCGTTCGCTACCATGGCCTGCAATACAGTGTGCAAATAATCAATGTGTCGTTCCATGGTCGTTTGATTAAACAACGCGGTGGAATAACTTAAATCACCTGCAATCTTGCCATTCTCCTCAAACAGATCCAGTTCGAGATCAAATTTGACAATCTCCATATCCTGATCGGCTGGTGACACGGTCAGCCCCGGTAGTGTCCAGTCCGTCGGTTCATTGTTCTCCCAGGAAAACATTACCTGAAACAGGGGCGTATGGGACAGCCGGCGCGACAGTTGTACTATTTCCACCACCTGCTCAAACGGTAAATCCTGATGCGCCTGTGCCCCTAACGCGGTTTGCCGGACCTGCGCCAGCAATTCAGCCACCGTCAGCTCACCCGAAACCCCCGTGCGCAATGCCAGTGTATTGACAAAGAAGCCAATCAAAGATTCTACTTCCTGACGGCTGCGGCCGGCACTGGGAGTTCCGATAATGACATCTTCCTGACCGGATAAACGCGATAAGACCACTGCCCAGGCGGAGAACAGCGTCATAAATAAGGTGACACCGTGCTGTTCACTCAGGCGTTTCAGCGCGGCCGTTAATTCCGTGTCCAAATTGACCGGTAAAACCTGTCCGGCAAACGACTGCTCAGAAGGACGGGGCCGGTCTGTAGGCAAATCCAGCAAAACGGGGGCATCAGCCAGTGTCGTGCGCCAATAATCAGATTGCACCCGAATACGCTCAGCAGAGAGCCATTGACGCTGCCAGACCGCATAATCTGGATACTGGATCGCCAGTGGTGGCAAAGGATCTGGTTGCCCGGCCAGAAAAGCGCTATAAAGCGTGTTCAGTTCATCTATCAGCACATTGACCGACCAGCCATCGGAAACAATATGATGCTGGGTCAGCAAAAACTGATATTCATTATCCGCCAGCCGGATAAGCACTGCCCGGATAAGCGGGTCACGGCTGAGTTCAAATGGCGCAGATATTTCCTCAGCGCACAGTTGTTCCAGTACTGCTTCAGCATCCGGGTGTTCACGCAGGTCATGCTGAACCAATGGCAACCCGTGATCTGCCGCCAGCAGGTGAGCCTGAGGCTGACCATCAACGGAAACAAAGACAGAACGCAGCGCTTCATGGCGGGCAAATAGCGCATTCAGTGCCTGCGTCAAGATTTCTTCATCCAGTTGACCGCGCAAACGCAACACAATGGGGATATGATACGTCTCACTGACACCTTCAAACTGAGTCAGGAACCACAAACGCTGTTGAGCGAACGACAGTGGCAGTATTCCCTCACGGGAGACGGGCATGATGGGAGGTAATGCGCTTTGTTGATCAAACCGGCTATGGAATTTTTCAGCAAAGGCAGCCAAAGAAGGGGAATTAAACAGCGTACTCAGTGGCAATTCTCCCCCTAAAACTGCGATCCGGTTCATGACCCGCACCGCCAGCAATGAATGGCCGCCCAGCGCAAAGAAATTATCATGCCGGCTGATCAATTCAATCCCTAAGACTTCCCGCCAAATCGCTGCCAACGCGATTTCTATTTCTCCCTGCGGGGCTTCATAGGTTTGACGGGCAAATGCCTTACTATCCGGTGCCGGCAGTGCCCGGCGATCCAGTTTGCCGTTCGGGGTCTGCGGGAAGCTGTCCAGACGCACAAAGGCCGCCGGCACCATATAATCCGGCAAAACTGCATTCAGGTGAGTGCGCAGGTTGTTGACCAGCGTCTCATCGGCTTCCGCTACGACATAGGCCACCAGCCGTTTACCCTGTCCGTCATCCAGTGCCAGCACAACCGCCTCATGCACTGCCGGATGTTCCAGCAACCGGGTTTCAATTTCTCCCGGTTCTATACGGAAACCGCGAATTTTCACCTGCTGGTCATTACGGCCGAGGAATTCCAGACTACCGTCCGGCAGGTAACGGGCCACATCCCCCGTGCGGTACATCCGGGCACCCGATACGGGGCTGAAGGGATCGGGGATAAAACGTGCTTCACTTAAAACTGGCTGGTTCAGATAACCCCGCGCGACTCCCACACCGCCAATGTAGATTTCTCCCACACAGCCTAACGGTACGGGTTGTCCGTTATTGTCCAGCAGGTAAAGGCGGGTATTTCTGAGTGGCCGGCCGATGGAACGATCATCGCCTGGGGAGAAGACTTCCTGACAGGTGGCCGTAACGGTATTTTCTGTCGGGCCATAGGCGTTTAATAACCGGGGGTGATAACCTTTCTGTGCAAACCAATCCTGAAGGGCTTTTTTCTGGACGGCCTCGCTGCCAATAATAATCAGTCTGAGCGCGTCAGGCAGTGCTAACCCCTGCTCTCTGGCTGCCAGTTCAGACCAGAATAACGTGGGCAGGAACATCACTGTAATACGGCTTTCCCGGGCTAAGGCAATAAATTCCGGCATGGATGCCAGCCAGCTATCATCGCGAATGACCAGCGTGGCACCATGACATAATGCGGAGAAGCACTCCTCGACCGAGACATCAAAGGCAAACGCCGCAAACTGCAATACCCGGTCCTGCGCCGTCACGCCATAAAGTTCATTCACTCCCAGCGTACGTTGATAAATCGCCTGATGCTCCACCATCACCCCTTTTGGCTGACCGGTGGAGCCGGAGGTATAAATCACATAGGCCAGATGTTGTGGCGTTAATGCCAGAACCTGCGGATTGCTGTCCGGTTGATCCGGCAGCATTGTCGGGTCAAGAATGGTCAACTCAGCCAGCACCTCGTCGCCCAATATGGACTGCCCGGTGTCATCCGCCAGTATTACAGCTGGGGCGCTGTCACTCAGGATATAGGCCAGACGCTCTGCCGGGTAGGTGATATCCAGCGGCACATAAGCACCACCGGCTTTCAGTACCGCCAGCAATGACACCACCATGATCGGTGAGCGTGTCACACAAATAGCGACCCGTTGCTCCGGCTCTACCCCCGACTCAATCAACTGATGCGCCAGCCGGTTAGCACGGGCATTTAATTCGGCATAACTCAGGCGTTGTCCCTGATACTCCAGTGCCGTGGCTTCCGGAGTCTTTTGCGCCTGCTGTTCAAATAACTGATGAATACACAAGGCCTCAGGATAGACGGCCTCCGTTCCATTCCAGATGTTTAACAATAAGGTACGTTCCGCTGCCGGCAGGATTTCCAATGCCCGCACCGGCATCTCCGGGGTGTGCTCCAGCGCGTCCGCCAGACTTTCCAGCGCCTGCTGCATATAGCCACAGACCTGTTCAGGATCAAACGGCTGCACCACATTCGCCGTCAATCCTAATGTCACACCGTCATCCTCCACCGACAATCCAAAGGGATAGTTGGTTCGTTCCTGTACTTCTAAAAATTCAAAACCGTCCAATGTATTATCTAGCGGATCTGAAGGACTATTGTGCCGATAGTTTAACAAGGCACTAAAGAGGGGGGTGCCGCGTTCAACGCCGCTACACTGTTGAGCCAGCGCCAGTGAAGCATGCTCATGGGCTAATAATCCTGCCAGCCGGCGATGGGCGGCCTGTACGCTGTCCCGTACCGGGGTGTCATCCATATCCAGTCGTAACGGCAGGGTATTGATAAACAATCCCATTCCGCCCTCTGTCCCTTCGCCTCCCGTCATGCGCCCGAACAGCACGGTGCCGAACACCACTTTTTCCTGTCCGCTGGTGCGCGACAACACCTGTGCCCAAGCCAGATGGCACAAGGCCGCCAGACTCACCCCCTGCTGCCGGGCCTGATTGCGCAAACGGTCATTCAGCTCGGGGGCCAGCAGCCGGTAAGATTCCGTTTCCTGCGCCCCATCATGGTAGACCTCCGCCAGCCCGAACGGCAGTGTGGGTTCCTCCACCTCCGCCAGCATTTCGGTAAAGAAACGGGTATGGGCTTCCTGACTCACGCCCAACCGGACCTGCGCCACCAGATTGCGGAACGGCACAGGTACAGGCAAGTTCTCTTCCTGACCCGTCAGGTAGGCCAGCACTTCACGGTGCATTACTTCCAGCGTTTCATGGTCACCAATCAGGTGATGCTGTAATTGCAGAACAATCCAACGGCCATCCGCTTCCTGTGCCACCACAAAGCGCAATAACGGCGCGTCACTCAGATCAAGACGATATTGATTGATGTTAAAACGTTCATCCAGTTGCCTGCTGACTGGCCCATCTGCCGGGTCCAGTGTCAGTTCCGTCACTGATAAGGGGGCATGACGCCAGACGACCTGTACCGGAACAGATACGCCTTGCCAAATAAACGCGGTACGTAAAATATCATGGCGGTCAACCACCCGTTGTATTGCCGCCAGATAACGATCCAGCAAAGACCGGTCAGCAAATGCCATCTGATCAGCCAACAGATACGGATCGCCGTCCTGTGCCAGTAAGTGGTGGAACAAAATACCGTCCTGTAATGGGGATAAGGCGTAGATATCCTGAATATTCGCCACCCCGCCCGGTACTTGTCTGACAATGTGGTCAATATCCGCCTGCGTTAAATCCACCAGCGGCAACATTTCCGGGGTCAGTTGCTGCGTTTCGGGGGTAATCACATTCGGCGGGACTTCGACGGCCTGATGCCGTCCCAACATTTGTGCCAGATCGGACAACACCGGCGACCGGAACAGATCCCGCGCCGTTAGTGCCAACCCCTGCTGACGCAGGCGCTCAATCATGCGCACCGCGAGCAATGAATGACCACCCAGCGCAAAGAAGTTATCATGGCGGCTGATCGGCTCAATGCCCAGTAATTCCCCCCAAATCGCCGCCAACGTCATTTCGGTTTCCCCCTGCGGGGCCGCATAGATCTGACGGGCAAACGCCTCACTGTCCGGTGCCGGCAGCGCACGACGATCCAGCTTACCATTTGGTGTTAATGGAAGCGCATCCAGACGTACAAAAGCGGCCGGCACCATGTAATCTGGCAAAAGGGCGCTCAGGTGGGCACGCAGACTGTTCGCCAGCCCTTCATCCGTTTCCGCCGCCTTCGTTTCTGTGACCAGCGTTTCTGTGACCAAATAGGCCACCAGCCGCTTGTCCTGTCCTTCTCCCTGCGCCAACACCACCGATTCACGTACCGTCGGGTGCTCTGCCAACCGGGCTTCAATTTCCCCCGGTTCAATACGGAAGCCACGGATTTTCACCTGCTGATCATTACGGCCGAGGAATTCCAGATTGCCGTCCGGCCGGTAACGGGCTAAATCCCCGGTACGGTACAGACACGCACCCGGGTTATCACTGAACGGATCAATAAGGAAATGTTCGGCGGTTAATTCAGGACGGTTCAGGTAACCCCGCGCCACGCCCACTCCACCAATATACAGTTCACCCACTGCCCCCAGAGGCACTGGCTGACGATGGGCATCCAGCAAGTAAACTTGGGTATTCGCCGTTGGACGCCCGATAGGCACTCTGGTATCGGTATAGTCTGACGGACAACGCCAGGTCGTGGCACAAACCGTTATCTCTGTCGGGCCATAAGCATTGAACAGGGTTACCCGTCCACACAGGGCCTGGAGTAACGCCGTACTGGGCGCTTCGCCTCCCAATATCAGGGTGGGTTTGACCGTTAACGCTGGTACATCCGTCCCGTCATGAAGCAAAGCCGGGGTTAAACAGGCATGCGTTATCGCCTGTGTTTCCAGATAATGCCATAAATAGATCGGGTTCTGACGAACACTGTCTGCGGGAATATCCAGTGTGGCACCACTGCACAGTGACATCATAATTTCCCAGACACTGGCATCAAAGCCCAATGAAGCAAACTGCAACACCCGGCTATCAGCGCCAATAGCGAATTGCGTGATTTTATCTTGGATAAGGTTGACCAACCCACGATGTTCTACCATCACCCCTTTCGGCATTCCGGTTGAACCTGAGGTGTAAATCACATAAGCCAGATGCCGTGAAGTCAATACCGGTATCTGCGGGTTGTTGTCCGGCTGGTCAAATTGGGTATTCGGATCGAGTACTTGCCGTTCTGCCAATGCTTGCTCATCCAATGCGGTTCGTCCGATATTATCTGCCAGCACAATAGCCGGTGCAGCATCCCTCAGATTGTATGCCAGACGCTCTCCCGGATAAGCCGGGTCCAGTGGTACATAGGCGCCACCCGTTTTTAAGACGGCCAGCAACCCGACCACCATGGCCGGTGATCGTGACACGCAAATGGCGACTCGTTGCTCCGGCTCTACGCCCAGTGCAATTAACTGATGAGCCAGCCGGTTAGCCCGGGCATTTAATTCAGCATAACTGAGCAATTGGTTTTCATAGACCAGTGCGGTGGCCTGCGGCGTTTTCTCCATCTGCTGTTCAAACAACTGATGAATACACAACGCCTCAGGGTAGGCGGCTTCCGTTGCATTCCAGGTTCTTAGCAACAGCGTGCATTCTGCTTCCGGCAGGATCTCCAACTGCCGTACCGGTGTTTCCGGAGCCTGTTCCAGCGCATCCACCAGACTTTCCAGTGCCTGCTGCATATAGCCGCATACTCGCGCCGGCTCAAACGGCTGAACGACCTGAGCCGTCAATCCCAGCGCCTCACCAAAATCTTCCACTGACAGCACAAAGGGGTAGTTGGTTCGTTCCTGTCCGTCTAATAACTCAATCCCCTCCAGCGTTTCATCCAACTGATTCGATCGATCATTATGCCGATAGTTCAACAGGGCACTAAAGAGGGGGATACCACGTTCAACGCCACTACACTGCTGGGCCAGCGCCAGTGAAGCGTGTTCATGGGTTAATAATCCCGCCAGTCGGCGATGGGCGGCCTGTACGCTGTCCTGTACCGGGGTGTCATCCATATCCAGCCGCAACGGCAGGGTATTGATAAATAACCCCATTCCACTGCCTGCCCCTTCTCCTGCGGCCATGCGCCCGAACAGCACGGTGCCGAACACCACTTTTTCCTGTCCGCTGGTGCGCGACAGCACCTGTGCCCAGGCCAGATGACACAAGGCGGCCAGACTGACACCAAAACGCCGTGCCTGACTGCGCAGGCGGTCATTCAATTCAGGTGCCAGCATCCGATGAGATTCTGTCATCTGTGAGCCATCGCGATGCACCTCCGTCAAACCAAACGGCAGCGTCGGCTCTTCCACCTCCGCTAACATCTCGGTAAAGAAACGGGTGTGAGCTTCCTGACTCACGCCCAACCGGACCTGCGCCACCAGATTGCGGAACGGCACAGGTACAGCTAAATTTTTCTCCTGTCCCGTCAGGTAGGCCTGCACTTCACGGTGCATCACTTCCACCGTTTCATGGTCGCCAATCAGGTGATGCAGTAATTGCAGGACAATCCAACGGCCATCCGCTTCCTGCGCCACCACAAAACGCAATAACGGTGCGGCGCTCAGGTTAAGACGATAATGACTGACGTTAAAACGTTCCGCCAATTGACGGCTGACTGGCCCATCTGCCGGGTCCAGTGTCAGTTCCGTCACTGATAAAGAGGCTTGACGCCAGACGACCTGTACCGGCACGGACACGCCTTGCCAGATAAACGCTGTCCGTAAAATATCGTGCCGCTCAATGATCCGTTGCATCGCCGTCAGATAGCGATCCAGTAAAGACCGGTCAGCAAACGCCATCTGCTCGGTCAACAGATACGGGTCCCCTTCGTGTGCCAGTAAATGGTGAAACAAAATACCGTCCTGCAATGGCGATAAGGCATAAATATCCTGAATATTCGCCATCCCATCCGGTACTTGTCTGACAATGTGGTCAATATCCGCCTGCGTTAAATCCACCAGCGGCAACATTGCCGGGATCAGTCGTTGCGTTTCGGGGGTAATCACATTCGGCGGGATTTCTATGGCCTGATGTTGCCCCAATGTTTGCGCCAGATCGGACAACACCGGCGACCGGAACAAATCCCGCGCCGTTAGTGCCACCCCCTGCTGACGCAGGCGCTCAATCATGCGCACCGCGAGCAATGAATGCCCCCCCAGCGCAAAGAAGCTGTCATGGCGGCTGATCGGCTCGATGCCCAGTAATTCACTCCAAATCGCCGCCAGTGCCATTTCAGTTTCCCCCTGCGGGGCCGCATAGATCTGACGGGCAAACGCCTCACTATCCGGTGCCGGTAGCGCCCGGCGATCTAACTTACCGTTCGGCGTCAGTGGAAACTCGTCCAGACGCACAAAGGCCGCCGGCACCATATAATCCGGCAAATCCGCACTCAGATGGGTACGCAGGCTGTTGACCAATTCTTCATCCACATCTGCCACAACATAGGCCACCAGCCGTTTGTTCCCCCCATCACCCAGCACCAACACTGCTGTCTCACGCACCGCCGGGTGCTCTGCCAGCCGGATTTCAATTTCCCCCGGTTCAATACGGAAGCCACGAATTTTCACCTGCTGATCATTACGACCCAGAAATTCCAGATTACCGTCCGGCAGGTAACGGGCTAAATCCCCAGTGCGATACAGGCGCGCGTCCGGGGTATCACTGAACGGATCAATAAGGAAACGTTCGGCAGTTAACTCAGGACGGTTCAGATAGCCACAGGCCACCCCGTCTCCCCCAACATAAATTTCACCAGTCGCCCCCAACGGCACGGGCTGACCATGACTATCCAGCAGATAAACCCGTGTATTAGCAATTGGCCGACCAATGGGGAGCCGGATCATGCCCTGTGCCAACGCTTCAACGGGGTATATCGTCGTAAAGGTGGTGCCTTCTGTCGGGCCATAGGCCTGCAAAAGTTGTTGTGGCGGACGATGTTTCAGAACCTGGGCAATAACCGGTAAATCGGGGATATCTCCGCCAAAAATCAGTGTTTTTATCTGCGGCAGCACCGGGGAGAGTTCTACAGCCAGTCGGTTAAACAGCCCGATTGTCAGCCACAGCACCGTGATACGGTGATTTTGTAAAGCCCTGACCAGCTCCACCGGCGTCAATAACATGGCGTGATCAATCACCACCAGCGCCCCCCCGTTAAGCAACGGTGCCCAGACTTCAAAGGTGCTGGCATCAAAAGCCGGGTTAGCGGTAAAGGCCACCCGATCATCCGGTTCGATGGCCGAATAACCATTATTGATGACCAGCCGAACCACGGCACGGTGCGGCACCAGAACGCCTTTCGGTGTTCCGGTAGAGCCAGAGGTGTACATGATATAGGCTAATTCCGTGCCGGCACGCGGTAAGTCAAGGTTAATACTATTTTTTTGCTCACTGGTTGGCTCGCCAGCCGTCTTGTTCTCATCGGAAAGACGAAACAGGGGGACAACCAGATCAGCCGGAATATCTGTCTGTGTATCGGTGAGTAACAATTTGGCGGAACAGTCATTGATCAGCCAGTTTTTCCGCTCATCCGGCACACTGGGATCAAGGGGTACGTAAACTGCACCGGCTTTAAGCACAGCCAGTTGAGCCACCACCAACACTATGGCGCGTTCGAACAGCAGCACAATATGATCGCCGGGGCAGACGCCTTGTCCGATTAGCTGACGAGCGAGCTGATTAGCCCGTGTATTCAGCTCCCTGTAGCTCAGGGTTTTATCTCCCGCTATCAAGGCTGTCGCCTGCGGGGTTTTCTCCGCTTGCTGTTCAAACAACTGGTGAATACACAACGACTCAGGATAAGGCGTTTCCGTTGTGTTCCAAGTGGTTAACAATAAGGTACGCTCTGCTTCCGGCAGAATATCCAATACCCGAACCGGCATATCCGGGGTGTGTTCCAGCGCATTAACCAGACTTTCCAGTGCCTGCTGCATATAGCCGTACACACGCTCCGGTTCAACTGGTTGAGCAACCTGAACCGTCAATCCCAGCGCCTCACCAAAATCATCCACTGACAGCACAAAGGGGTAGTTGGTCCGCTCCTGTTCGCTGACAAACTCAATCCCGCTTATCAGCTCCTCTGACATGGCAGATACGGCATTATGCCGATAGTTCAACAGGGCACTAAAGAGGGGAGTACCACGGTCAACACCACTACACTGCTGGGCCAGCGCCAGTGAAGCGTGTTCATGGGCCAGTAATCCCGCCAGCCGGCGATGGGTAGCCTGCACACTGTTCCGTACCGGCGTGTCATCCATATCCAGCCGCAACGGCAAGGTATTGATAAACAGCCCCACCCCGCTGTCAGCCCCTTCTCCCGCGGCCATACGCCCAAACAGCACGGTGCCGAACACCACTTTTTCCTGTCCGCTGGTGCGCGACAACACCTGTGCCCAAGCCAGATGACACAAGGCGGCCAGACTAACGCCCAAACGCCGTGCCTGACTGCGCAGGCGGTCATTCAACTCAGATGCCAACATCTGGTGGAATTCCGTCACCTGCGAGCCATCATGATGTACCTCCGTCAAACCAAACGGCAGCGTCGGCTCTTCCACCTCTGCTAACAGCTCGGTAAAGAAACGGGTATGGGCTTCCTGACTCACGCCCAACCGGGCCTGTGCCACCAGATTGCGGAATGGCACAGGCGCAGACAGGTTTTTTTCTTGCCCTGCCAGATATGCCTGCACTTCACGGTGCATCACGTCCAACGTGGTGTGGTCACCAATCAGATGATGCAATAGTTGCAGCAGGTGCCAACGGCCATCCGTTTCCTGAGCAATCACAAAATGCAATAGTGGTGGCTGGCTCAGATCAAGACGATAATAGCGCGGATCAAAACGCTGGCTTAACTGATCAATGACCGGACCATCAGCGGGGTTCAGCACCAGCTCTGTCACTGACAAGGAAGCATGACGACAGACGACCTGTACCGGCACGGACACGCCTTGCCAGATAAATGCCGTCCGTAAAATATCGTGCCGTTCGACTATCCGTTGCATCGCCGCCAGATAACGATCCAGTAAGGACCTATCAGCAAAAGCCATCTGGCTGGTTAACAAATACGGATCGCCTTCCCGTGCCAATAAGTGGTGGAACAAAATACCGTCCTGCAATGGCGATAAGGCGTAGATATCCTGAATATTCTCCACCCCGCCCGATACCTGTTCAACAATGTGGTCAATATCCGCCTGCGTTAAATCCACCAGCGGCAACATCGCCGGTGTTAGTTGCTGTGTCGCGGGGGTAATTACATTTGGTGGGACTTCAATAGCCCGGTGCTGCCCCAATGTTTTCACCAAATCAGATAACACGGGCGACCGGAATAAATCACTCGCCGCCAGCATCAACCCCTGATGACGCAGGCACTCAATCATGCGCATCGCGAGCAGAGAGTGACCACCCAATGCAAAGAAACTATCATGGCGGCTAATTTGCTTAATGCCCAACAACTCACCCCAGACTGCCGCCAGTATCGTTTCCTCTCTCCCTTGCGGGGCTTCATAAGCCTGCCGGATAAACGCTTCTTCGTCCGGAGCCGGTAATGCCCGGCGATCCAGTTTGCCGTTCGGGGTCTGTGGGAAGCTGTCCAGACGCATAAAGGCGGCCGGCACCATATAATCCGGCAAAAGAGCACTCAGATGAGTACACAGGCTATTTACCCACTCTTTTACCCACTCTTGATTCTCTTCCGCCGCCACAGTTTCCGCCACGATATAGGCCACCAGTCGCTTACTTTGCCCGTCATCCAGTGCCAGCACGGCTGCCTGATTCACTGCCGGATGCTCCAGCAAGCGGGTTTCAATTTCTCCCAATTCGACACGGAAACCGCGAATTTTCACCTGTTGGTCATTACGGCCGAGAAATTCCAGATTGCCGTCCGGCAGGTAACGGGCCACATCTCCGGTACGATACATCCGGGCACCCGATACGGGGCTAAAAGGGTCGGAGATAAAACGTTCTTCACTTAAAACTGGCTGGTTCAGATACCCCCGCGCAACCCCCACGCCACCAATATAGATTTCCCCTGTGCAGCCTAACGGTACGGGTTGCCCGTTTTTGTCCAATAAGTAAATGCGGGTATTTTTGAGTGGCCGGCCGATGGAACGATCATCGTCTGAGGAGAAAACTTCCTGACAGGTGGCCGTGACGGTATTTTCTGTCGGGCCATAGGCGTTTAATAACCGGGGGCGGTGGCTTTCCTGTGGAAACCAGTCCTGAAGGGCTTTTTTCTGGACGGCCTCACTACCAATAATAATCAGCCTGAGCGCGTCAGGCAGCGCTAAACCCGGATCTCTGGCGGCCAGTTCAGACCAGAATAACGTGGGCAGGAACATCACCGTGATGCGGTTTTCCCGGGCTAAGGCTATAAATTCTGTCATTGACTCCAGCCAGCTATCATCGCGGATGACCAGCGTGGCACCATGACATAATGAAGAGAAACACTCCTCGACGGAGACATCAAAGGCAAACGCCGCAAACTGCAATACCCGATCCTGCGCCGTCACGCCATAAAGTTCATTGACGCCCAGCGTACGCTGATAAATCGCCTGATGTTCCACCATTACCCCTTTCGGCTGACCGGTAGAGCCAGAGGTATAAATCACATAGGCCAGATGTTGTGGCGTTAACGCCGAAACCTGTGGGTTACTGTCCGGCTGATCCGACTGAATCGTCGGATCAAGAACGGTCAACTCAGCCAGTATCTCGTCACCCAATATGGACTGTCCGGTGTCATCCGCCAATATTACGGATGGGGCGCTGTCGTTGAGGATATAGGCCAGACGCTCAACCGGATAGGTGATATCCAGTGGCACATAAGCACCACCCGCTTTCAGTACCGCCAGCAATGACACCATCATAGCCGGTGAGCGAACCACGCAGATGGCGACCCGTTGCTCCGGTTCAATTCCCTGCTCAATTAATTGATGGGCCAACCGGTTAGCGCGGGCATTTAATTCGGCATAACTCAGGTGTTGTCCCCGATACTCCAGCGCTATCGCCTCTGGGGTCTTTTGTACCTGCTGCTCAAACAACTGATGAACGCACAAGGCTTCAGGATAACGGGTTTCAACCGGGTTCCAGATTTCCAGTAACAATGTCCGTTCCGCCTCCGGCAACAAATTAAGCTGCCCGATGGAGATGCCATCACCTCTCCCTTTTGATAACAGCAACATCTGTAAATGTTCATCCATTCGCGCAATCACTTCCGCACTCAGGCGATTTTCATCATAGATCCAACGGAAACCGCCCTGCTCATTTATCTGAAGTGTCAGCAATTCACCAGACGCTTTCTGATCACACTGTCTGTCATCTTGTATCACCGAAACAGCGATAGGCCACGGATGGCGGGTGCTTAATTCAGGGATGGCATGCAGTAAAGGAGAATCGGAAAGGAGGTCATAACTAAATGTCTGGTGTTGCGTCAACCGGACAAGTTCATCATCAACCGCGTGAGCCACCTCATGCCACGGCTTATCCAATACCACTTCAATGTCCATGGGGACCACTGATGCCATATTTGTCCGGTTATCGTTTGATGCCACACACCAACCGATTTGGAATGTAGACTGCTGAGTCAGACGCGCAAGATAGATAACAAATGTCTGCAACAATATTCGCCATGGCTCCTCTTGACCATTTTTGGGAGACGGGGACTGCCAACGGCTTATTGCCCAACGGGGTTCTGCAATCTTATGGGGAATGTCGAAAGGTAACTGAATGGGTTGCAAAGCGGCAAGACGCTGATACCAAAATAGCTCACTGGGTGTGAGTGATTGAAGAGTATTTATCCCAGAAAGTGCTTCCCCGTTAAGAATATTTCCCGCTGTAGCAATGCTATCTTTCATTTATTACCTCACCTCGACGAATCTGTTAGTTGTTTGAAAATGATCAGACTTTGGAATCATCAAAAATATTTTTTCTTACTTTTTGTTCATTTGATTGGAGAGAAATACAGCTAATACATAAGGCATTGAACAAGATATTTAGGCAGTACTTTTTATCAGGCTTTAAATACAACAGCCCGATGAATAGTGATAAAGTTAACGTTATGGAGTAATAATGTTGTTAACAATGAGTTAAATGATTAGCCGGATAAATCGGAATAGGATATTCTATTTTTGTTAACTCCATTTACTATCCTCATATTTATTTTCCCTAATCCAAGACACGTGTTTAAAATGATTTAACTTATAATAAATCAAATCATTTAATTAGTTTACACTCCAGAGTATTAAAATATATAAAACCAATAAAAATAGCATTACACTCAACCGTGCAATAATATATAGGTGGAGAAAAAATAGGTAACGCACCTTAATATCAATTAATAATATTATTATCTCATTGATTCAATAACTGGATAAAAATGATGGCACGTTACGACATTCCTGATAAAGATAAGTTTACTGCGGAATTCGCCCGACCAGGCCGTTCTTCGCTGTTTGGCTGCCTGACTGTTTTTAATACTGATCTCTTGTTTAATCACATTTTTCCGCCCTCAAAGGTAATGAACTCACATACCAGCGTGAATCACGGTGGATTTCATCTTTCACTCAGCGCAGCCACATTGTATTTTTTATTACAGAATCACCATCAGAGAAAAACTCCATCGTATTCTAAGCGTTAGTAATGAATACCAAAATAATTAATTTATAGAAAATGTTGCGAGGGTTTAAGCCGGTTTTTCCGGCTTATCAATGAGAATCAAACAGCTCTTTTTACTATCTTTGAAAGCACAGCAGCAGCCAGATCAGTATGAGTAAATAAGGTATCTACGCACTTACCAACCAAAAAACCTGTACCTTTCTCTTTCACTAACTGTAAAAGGATTTTCTTTTCAGTATCAGACAAGTTCGCAGAATTAATTATTGTTTCAATTTGTTGCAGTATATTTTTATGGATATTGATGGTAACCGCATTAATTTCATTACCTATTATATCCGTATTAACGTAATCAACACCAGCAGCAGTAAGCACCATTGCTTCTGGATTAAAATCATAGCCGCCATCAATATCAAAAAGGATTGCATCATGGTTGACTAACCCAATTTTTATTAAATAGTTTATGTCGTCAGCTAATTGATCCCATCCAAGCGTCTCCCCAAGGAACTGTAATTTCTCTTCACTAATAGGTTGCATTAAGCGATTTTGATCATTCATAGCACGAATAATCATAAGCTGTCTCTCTTTCAGCATAGCCATGAAAGCTTCCTTATTTAGCATTGATAAAGATTAAATTATAGATGACTTACTTACGTTAGCGAATGCAGGGAAATTGAGAAATGCAGCAAAACTATTGCACCATTATCTTCTGACCATTTCGAATCATGGAATATACCAATTTTCTTCTTGAACACTATTTAACAGTATCAACATAAACACAAATGTACACGAAAGCGGGAATTTGGTGGAACGCAGAGACAAAAAAGCCCTGAAATCAGGGCCTTAATTAGAAAATCATGATGATTTGGTGAGGCTTGGGGAGACGTTAAATCATTCCCATTCAATCGTCGCTGGAGGCTTACCGCTGATATCATAGACTACCCGCGAAATACCTGCGACTTCATTAATGATCCTGTTCGATACACGCCCCAGGAAATCATATGGCAAATGTGCCCAGTGAGCAGTCATAAAGTCAATGGTTTCTACCGCACGCAGGGAAACAACCCAGTCGTATTTACGACCATCGCCCATAACGCCTACAGAACGGACTGGCAGGAATACGGTAAATGCCTGACTCACTTTATGGTACAGATCGGCTTTATGCAGCTCTTCAATAAAGATAGCATCAGCACGGCGCAGTAAGTCACAGTATTCTTTCTTCACTTCGCCTAATACGCGAACACCAAGGCCCGGGCCTGGGAATGGATGACGATATAACATCTCATATGGCAGCCCCAATTCCAGACCGATACGGCGAACTTCGTCTTTGAACAGCTCTTTTAATGGTTCAACCAGACCCAGTTTCATATCTTCTGGCAAGCCACCCACGTTGTGGTGAGACTTAATCACGTGGGCATTGCCCGTTGCAGATGCCGCAGATTCGATAACGTCCGGGTAAATCGTGCCCTGAGCCAGCCACTTAACTTGATTTTGTTTCGAAGCTTCTTCATCAAACACATCAATAAAGACGTGACCAATGGTTTTACGTTTGGCTTCTGGATCATTAATTCCCGCCAACGCAGACAGGAAGCGATCTTCTGCTTTAACATGGATGATGTTCAGGTCAAATTTCCCTTCGAACATTTCCATAACTTGATCTGCTTCGTTCAAGCGCAGCAAGCCGTTGTCTACGAAAACACACGTCAGTTGCTTACCAATTGCACGGTTCAGCAACAGTGCTGTTACGGAAGAATCCACACCGCCAGACAGGGCCAGAATAACCTGATCATCACCAATCTGCGTACGCAGGCGTTTTACGATATCGTCAATGATGGAAGCCGGAGTCCACAGCGCTTCACTTTGACAGATATCCAGTACGAAGCGTTTCAGGATATTCAGACCCTGATGAGTGTGAGTCACTTCTGGGTGGAATTGTACACCATAAAAACGTTTTTCATCATTGGCCATGATAGCAAACGGGCAAGTATCAGTGCTGGCAATAGTCTTGAAATCAGCCGGAATAGCAGTCACTTTGTCGCCATGGCTCATCCATACATCCAGCAGAGGTTTACCGGCTTCACTCAGTGCATCTTGAATATCGCGGAATAGTTCACAATCCTGCTTGATTTCAACCTGAGCATAACCAAATTCACGCTCATCAGAGTTGGAAACTTGACCACCCAACTGCATGGACATGGTTTGCATGCCATAACAGATACCCAATACTGGCACACCTGCATTGAAAACATATTCCGGCGCACGTGGGCTATTGTGTTCAGTTGTGCTCTCCGGCCCACCAGAAAGGATAATACCATTCGGGTTAAATTCACGGATTTGCTCTTCAGTGACATTCCATGTCCAAAGTTCACAATAAACACCAATTTCACGAATGCGGCGTGCAATAAGCTGAGTGTATTGCGAGCCAAAATCAAGGATCAGAATACGATGCTGATGGATATTAGTTGTCATTTGAGGTGAATTCCAAAAACAAGTGGCAATTAAAAATTTAAAAAGTCAGTGGCCCGATTACGGGCCACCCTAAATAGATTACAGACCTAAACGATAGTTTGGTGATTCTTTGGTAATCGTCACGTCATGAACGTGGCTTTCCTGAATACCTGCACCACTGATACGAACAAATTCTGCTTTAGTTCTCAGTTCATTAATGGTTGCACAACCCGTCAG
Source organism: Xenorhabdus khoisanae (assembly GCF_001037465.1). Lineage (GTDB taxonomy): Bacteria > Pseudomonadota > Gammaproteobacteria > Enterobacterales > Enterobacteriaceae > Xenorhabdus > Xenorhabdus khoisanae. The sequence goes on along the minus strand of NZ_LFCV01000150.1, from coordinate 5,907 downwards.
GCCCATACAGGAACGCAGGCCACCCATTTGCTGGTGAACGATGCTTTTCAGCAGACCTTTATAAGCCACGCGGCCTTCGATACCTTCCGGCACAAGTTTGTCTGCTGCGTTATCAGTCTGGAAATAACGGTCAGAAGAGCCTTTAGACATCGCGCCCAAAGAACCCATACCGCGGTAGGATTTGAATGAGCGGCCTTGATAAAGTTCGATTTCACCCGGAGATTCTTCTGTACCAGCCAGCATTGATCCGACCATCACACACGATGCACCTGCCGCAATCGCTTTGGCGATGTCGCCAGAGAAACGGATACCACCGTCTGCAATAACAGGAATACCAGTACCTTCCAATGCTTCAACTGCATCTGCAATTGCAGTGATTTGAGGAACACCCACACCCGTTACGATACGAGTCGTACAAATAGAGCCAGGGCCGATACCTACTTTAACCGCATTCACACCCGCTTCCATCAGCGCTTTAGCGCCTTCTCCGGTTGCTACGTTACCGCCGATAATTTGTAGATCAGGGTATTTAGTGCGGGTTTCACGAATACGCTGTAAAACACCTTCGGAATGACCGTGTGAAGAGTCGATTAGCAGCACATCTACACCCGCTGCGACCAATGCATCAACACGATCTTCATTGCCAGCACCAGCACCAACCGCAGCACCAACACGCAAACGACCTTGTTCATCTTTACATGCGTTCGGTTTACGCTCTGCCTTCTGGAAATCTTTCACCGTGATCATGCCGAGTAGGTGGAAGTTATCATCAACAACCAGCGCTTTCTCAACACGTTGTTCGTGCATTTTCTGCAAAACAACTTCACGGGCTTCGCCTTCTTTTACTGTCACCAGACGCTCTTTCGGCGTCATCACCGCAGTCACCGGCTGATCCAAATCGGTAACGAAACGGACATCACGACCAGTAATAATACCCACCAATTCATTCTCTTCGGTAACCACCGGATAACCAGCGAAACCATTACGCTCAGTCAATTCATGGACTTCACGCAGAGTCGTTTGTGGCGTTACAGTAACCGGATCGGTAACAACACCACTTTCGTGTTTCTTCACGCGGCTGACTTCTTCGGCCTGACGCTCGATTGACATATTTTTATGAATGAAGCCAATGCCCCCTTCCTGTGCCAGTGCAATTGCCAGTGAAGATTCCGTCACGGTATCCATAGCAGCGGAAAGCATAGGAACGTTCAGGCGAATGGTAGAAGTTAATTGGGTGGACAGATCTGCTGTGTTTGGCAGGACTGTAGAATGGGCAGGAACCAACAAAACATCGTCAAAAGTTAATGCTTCTTTTTTAATACGTAACATGGGCAATATCTCACCAGGCTATGGAGCAATAAGAGGGATAAAATATTGCCGCGGCATTATACAGGCCGAAATCGGTTGCCTCCAGCATTTTTTGAAAAAAATTCTTGATTAGTCAGATAAGGAGATTAATATCGTTCAATTAAGTCCTTGTTTTAAAATTTGATCTAGCTCACATGTCACTACCAACCAATACCGGAATTTTTTCTGTTAGCCGTCTGAATCAGACGGTTCGTCAGCTATTGGAGCTGGAAATGGGCAGAATTTGGCTATCTGCCGAAATGTCCAATTTTTCTCAGCCATCGTCAGGACATTGGTATTTCACATTAAAAGATGAACGAGCACAAATTCGTGCCGCCATGTTTCGAAGCAGTAATCTGAGGGCAACATTTCGTCCACAAAATGGTCAGCAAGTGTTGGTACGGGCACAAATTACACTGTACGAGCCTCGGGGCGACTATCAACTGATTGTCGAGAGTATTCAGCCTGCCGGAGATGGATTGCTACAACAACAGTTTGAAATGTTGAAGCAAAAACTCACCGCAGAAGGCCTATTTGATCAAACCCATAAAACCCCCCTGCCCTCGCCGGCAAAGCGACTGGGGGTCATCACCTCGGCAAGTGGCGCTGCATTGCACGACATCTTGAATATACTGAAACGGCGCGATCCTTCCTTGCCCATTGTCATTTATCCCACCGCAGTGCAGGGAGCTGAAGCGCCATTACAGATTATTCGCGCAATCGAACTGGCAAATGCGCGACAAGAATGTGATGTTCTGATTGTCGGTCGTGGCGGAGGGTCACTGGAAGATTTATGGTGCTTCAATGATGAGCAAGTTGCACGTGCGATATTCCAAAGCCGTATTCCCATTGTTAGCGCTGTCGGGCATGAAACGGATGTGACAATTGCGGATTTTGTTGCTGATTTACGCGCTCCTACCCCTTCTGCGGCAGCAGAACTGGTTAGCCGTAATCAGATAGAATTATTGAGACAAGTTCAATCCTTACAACAACGCCTTGAAATGGCGATGGATTATTTCTTTGCCCAAAAACAACACGTGTTTAATGTGTTGTCCCATCGGCTTCAACAACAGCGCCCTGATTTGCGATTGGCACGGCAACAGAATCATTTGGCTGAATTGCGCCAAAAGTTGATTGATAGTTTATTACGTTGCCTGAAACAAAATTCAATTTCATATGAGAAGTTGAACCAGCGACTGTTACAAACCAATCCCGAACGGAAAATTCGCCATTATAATCAATCGATCCAACAGCTTGATTTTCGTTTGCAACAGGCCATTGAGCGGCAACTAGGACGTTGTCGGGAAAAGTTTGCTATTTCCTGCTCACGGATGGAAGCTGTGAGTCCGTTGGCAACATTAAGCCGTGGTTACAGCATCAGTGAAACACCTGATGGAAAGTTGCTGAAACAGGTTAAGCAGGTAAAAGCGGGTGATATGGTGAAAACACGATTGCAGGATGGTTGGGTTGAGAGTCAGGTGACGCAAGTGAAAAAAAACAGCAAGAGAACGAATCCCCGGAAGCATAGATAACTATGTGACCGGAAACAATCTACATTCTTCTCAAAGACAGAAAGCTCATCGTTAAGCGCACTAAAAATGGATGTCGGGGCAGCTATAAATTTTTGAGCTTTACGACTGAGCTCGCGTGAAATTCTCCACGACTCGATGACCACGGTTGAGGGGAGAAGCAGCGCCCCGTAGTGCGGCGACCTCTGCCGCCGCACCGGGTCCTTATTAATCAGCAATTCGCTCCAGTCCCACCGCTGTGATGCGGTAAGTCTGCTGTTTACCCTTTTCGGCCAACCGAACCTGCCGCATATCGTTGGTGATGATTAAACGTTCATCCGGCTCTTCATGATGCAGACGGATCACCTCACCGCCGTAACCGGAGATAGGCAACACTACCGAGCAAACCTGCTGCGTTTGGCTGCCGATGACCTCATAGCGATACAGGCTGTTACCGTCCGCATCCTCGTAACCGATCGAAGCGTAAATGCCTGGGAAGTAAGGATGCGCAATCCCGGCTTCAATCTTCACCGTCAGGGTTTTATCCACCAGATCGACGACGCCGGTCAGGAACTGACGATCGCTAATCCCCTTATAGGCCAGAGTGAAGGCATTGCCCTGATTATCGCCCGGACGGGTGTTGTAGGCGGGAATGCAATCCTGATAGGTTACCAACAGCTGCTCACGCTGCGGACTGTCGAAAATATTGATAGCCAGATAAATGTCGTCTTTGAAAGGCGAGAATGGTGCGTAATAGGCCTGATGATAGCGGCGCAAACGTTCCGCAGCCGCCTTCAACCGCACCAGCAACACCTGCTCCGGGTCACCCTGAAGCGCTTCATTTTTCAGCCCGCTCTTGGTGAGCTTCAACTGGTTGGTTTTGTTTTTATTGTCAATGATGTTTGGATAGTCCGGATTAACCCGCACTTGACTCGGCTCTTCATGATAAATTTTAATCTCGTAGCCCGCAGTGAAAAGCAATTCGTCATGACAAAGGATCGCCTGAGTGCCGTGAATGTCCTTGCTGAACACCACCGCGCCTTGCGGATCGCGCACCAAAATTTTGGCATAGGTGACGTTAGGGAAATAGGAGTGCGGAGTGGGGTTGGTGACGTCAATCACCAGCTTACCCTGGGCGTAATCGGCCACCAGAGTGGCAAAAACGGCATCGCCCAATCCCAGCAGGTTGATCTTCTGTGAGACGATCGGTGAAGAGACCTTTTTGACAAAGCAGAGCTCTACCGCACTCTCCCTCTGCTTCACCACCAGATAACTCGACGTTAGCAGATACTTGTGGTCTTTGCCGGTGGGTAGACGCAGTGTGTAAACGCCAATCGGCAGCTCACTCAATACCATCGTCGGACTGTTGATCTGCGTTTTATAGGCGTAGCGCGCCCCCTCTAGCAGGATCAGATCCTCGCCATAAATCTGCGCAAAATCATCAATAGTAAAATTAAGGGTGACATTGCCTTTCAGGCCGCTGGCTTTCAGCTGTGAGGCATCGACCAATCGTAAGGTGGAATCCAACTTCAACTGCGTTTTCACCTCATCCAACTGCTGCGTATTGACCAATTGATACAGCGGGTACACCGCTTTGGCATGGCTGAACGCGTTACGATCCCGCTGTGTTTGGGTCACGTAGCCGCCGGTCAGTTGAACGAATGGCGTTACGTCCACCTGCTCACTAACCATCGCAAAGCTTTCGGACAACATATCAAGCAACGCATGTTCGTAAAATACAAAACCTGGTGTATTACAGTTTGCGCGGTACTGCTGATTGAAATGCGTGAAGGCATTCTTTCCCGCCTTATCCACCATCAATACAACGAAATACAGCTTAGAGCGCAGATCCCATTGATCGAGCGGGGTGGCCTGAGCAATCAGATCGACGATTTTCTTCTCGACCTTCGCCATATTGCCGTGATCATACAGCCAACCTTCTTTATATTTGCGCTCACCTAACATCACGTCCTGATAACAGGCGGCATAAATATTGTTCCACACATCCCCAGTAGAAAAGTATTTATCCCCCGTAAAGGAGCCCTGATAACCGTGGGCAATTTCATGCAGACTGCCCCAGTTATTATCTTTCGGCGTCAGCCAGAAGTTGCTGACTGAGTTGCTGGTTTCCGCCGTCCAGTTGCCGCCGTAATAAGCGGCGCCCCCGCCGTTTTTATCGGCCTTCATAAAATAGCGGTTTTTAATATTGCGATCCGAATCGTGTTCAGCCTCAAATGAAACGCCTGTCAGCGCATTATAGAAAGTAAAAATTCTATCGTAATAGGCGATCAGGCCATCAATATTTTTGGCTTCCCCCAGTGCCTTCAGCTCTTTTTTACTGATTTTTGGTACCAGCAGTGTGGCATATTCAGAATCAATAAAACCGAATTCGGCGTCTTGGGTATCCCAACGGCTGAAGAACGCCACTTCGTTTTCACCTTTGCGGTACACTGGTAAGGTTTTAGCCGTATCCGGATACTCAAACTCAACCATCGGCACGCCATCCACGTAAGGCGTATCGATAAACGGAACCGACACCGCGTTGACGCTGGCCTCAACCCAGGTGCTACCGACAACACTGAATTCGACTTCCGTTTTGCGATCGTCATTCAGCAGGCGCAGTGTGAGCTTGTCGCTGAACGCCGCATTGACCTGGCGAACTCTTATCGTCTGCCCGGCGGCGAGAATAATGCCCAGATGTTGGCGATCGTGGCCAATGCCTTTGCTCATTCCGGCAGCATCCAGCCATACGGGTCTTGACAAGGTATAAAGCGATTTTGATTTAGTGATATTTGGCATCTTTTTTTCCTCAGGAATAATATGCTTTTTCACTTTTCCTTCTAATTCCTGTTGGCTTCTTGCAGACATTTACATTATTATTTTTAATGGTATATATTGCCAATATTTAGCTTCTTTTATAGAATTAAATTCCGGGTCAAAAATATAAATATTAAGCAAAGCATCAATAAAAACATTAACAGCACAAATAGAATTATCGTAGTTAGTGAAATATATTATGCCAATGGCATAACCATGCATTAATCCTTTATTG